>CACXYH010000123.1 GCA_902771785.1 uncultured Prevotellaceae bacterium | reverse complement strand
TCGGTGGACTCGGCCTTAATCCAGTAGTAGCCGGGCTTCATGTCGGCAAGGAAGGCCTCGAGGGTGATGGGGTTTTCCTGGTCGTAGTCGATGGCGCCCTTTTCATTCTCTGCACCCACGAGCACCTTGATGGTGATGCCGTCGGCAGCGATGATGTTCTGAGCTTCAGCAGGAGCCAGGGGGTCGATGAGCTGGATGGTGAGTGCCTCGGCGGGCTGATACGTGCCGCCGTCACCCTTCTTCACTACGATGTTGCCAGAGCTGGGCAGTCCGCTGAAGGCCACGGGATTCGTCTCGTCCTGCATGTCGCGCACCAGCTCGTAGTTCACCGTCACGTCGCTGGCGGGCATGGTAAACCATGCCTCAGTGAAGAGGTCCTGTTCGCTTGCCGCATTGGTGGTCACCTCGATGGGGGCTTCGGCGGCGCTAACAGAACCTGAAATGGTGATGTTGCCAATGCAGATTTTCTTCGTGTTTGAACAATTTGATATATAGAAGCGTAACGTGAAGACAGAACATCCATCGGCAGTAATGCTCTCACTATGCATCAATTGAGCCGTGGCGCTATTGCTACCACTGCTGCGGAGCACGTCACTCATTGAAACATCTGTGATTGCGCTTTCCACACCATCAATGGTATAGCTCCAAGAATACGATGCATTATCTGTTCCATCCTTCACTGCGGCATAATCTACGCCAGTGGGCTTGAACTTATAGCCATCGACAGCCTCGATGGTGTATTCTATCATCACACCTTCAACATTGCCGGCATTGGCTGTTGCCGGCTGGTATTTCATCATATCAGTATCAAAATAATCAGCATTACTTACGGTCAGACCAGAACCAGTAGTTACGCCTGTACTGGAAATGGCGTCCATGATAGATGCGCTGACCGTAGCGCTGGCCTCGCCCACGCTCCGCCGACTGCCGTGAGTAGCAGTGCGAGCGTCATTATATATCTTGATATTGTTTTCATATATTGTATTTCTTTATGTTGTTTATACCTTTATATATATATACATTCGCGAGAGGGGTTAGAACGCGAGGCAGGCGCGAACACAGCGGTTCCAGTTCTTACTGACGTCGCTCCATAAGCCGTTGCTGAAGTAGTAGTTCCACGCGTCGCTGGAATCGTCCTCCGTAGACGACCAGTAGCCTTCCGACTGCATATTCGTTCCGCCGACGCTGCTGAAGCCGTCGCGCAGGGCGGTGTGGCTGCCGGCAGCGGAAATCATGTTGTTCCACTCGCCCTGGCTGGCCAGCTTCCACGTGCCGCCGGTGATGGCCGGCGTGTGGGCGTCACAGGTAGTCTGGGCCGTGCTCCAGTTCATTTTGTCCACCTCATCGGTCAGCGCCAGTGCCAGGCCGTGGCCATTGCCATCGACGTAGCAGACCTTGGCGGCGACGGTCACGCCCTCGGGCAGGTTGTCCTTGTCGTCGGCGGCGTATGCCTTACCGTCGGAGCCGATAATCATGCCAACCGTTGCTTCGGCGAGGCTCTTGCCTGCATCGCCTGCGCCCTTCTTCACCTCCACCTTGCGGAACTTGTAGCCGGTGTTGGCTTTGAGCTTCACCTCGCTGCCCATCTTCACGCCCTGGAGCTTGCCCTCGGTGATGTCGCCGGTCTTGTCGGTGCCACCTACGGTGACGGTAGCCTTGCCGGCCTCGATGGTGTTGGCGTTGGCGGCGTTGAACTGGATGTTGAACTTGTTGGTGAGCACGGTGACGGTGAGGCAGGCGGGCTCGGTGTCGTTGAAGGTGTTGTCCTCGTTGGCTTGCTGGCCGTCGGGGGTGTCGGCGCCCTTGATGTAGTACCATACATAGACATCTGCACCGTCGTCAGCGACGTTCTTGGCTGTGGGCACTGTGGCGCTGAAGGCGGTGAGTGCGGGGGCCTGGGTGGCTGAGGTGCCGATGGCGTACATCAGCGTGCCCTGCTTGACGTCGGTGCTCGTTCCGGCGGGGGCCACGATGCCGGTGCCCTCGGCGATGAGCGATGCGTCGGTGCCGGCGATGACGCCTTCAGCGGCTTCGGGCAGCAGCGGCTTCACTTCGGGCTCGGTGCCCGTGGTGGCGAATGCGGCTGCCTTGGCGTAGATGGGTGTCAGCACCACGTCGCTGCCGGGCATCGAGAAGGTGCCGGTCTTGGTCGAGGCGTTCCATGTCACCACGGGACCGGCGGGGGTGGTGTAGCAGACTTTAGCCATTGTCTGAAACATTATAAAATTTCCCCTGGCTACTTGAGCACCATCATCATCATCATAAGGGAT
>CACXYH010000122.1 GCA_902771785.1 uncultured Prevotellaceae bacterium | reverse complement strand
GCGAACTGAAATTCAACAGGCACTGCGCGATGGCAATGGCTTCGACCTCAAGCGCACGTCGCAGTCCACCCACGAGACCTATTTCTACTCCGCCACACGTTTCAAGCGCGTCATCGTGCGTACCGCCGTGCCTTATTCAGCGGAGTTGACACAGTCGCTACGGGCAGACAACACCTATATTTATTTCTCCATAGCCCTGACTTTGCTTCTGGGAAGCGTGCTATATATCAGTACACGCCGCATCAGCCGACATATAGGCTATTTGCGTGAGTTTGCCATCAAGGCTGAGAATGGCGAACCTCTGAACCACGAACTGGAGCGACAGTTGCCCGATGATGAGTTGGGCGACATCAGCCACACTATCATCATGCTCTACTGGAAGTTGCGACATGCCGAGGAAGACAAGGCGCGGCTGAAGCGCCAGCTCACGCAGAATGCCGCCCACGAGCTGAAGACGCCCGCCATGAGCATCCACGGCTATCTGGAGAGCATCCTCGACAATCCCGACATGCCTGAGGATAAGCGGAAGCATTTCCTGGAACGCTGTTATGCCCAGAGCGAACGCATGAACAAGTTGCTGCTTGACATGAGTGCGCTGACTCGGCTCGACGAGATGGATGCTAATCACCTTCGACATCGTGAGGAACAGCAGCAGGTGGACGTGGTGCAGATTGTCCGCAGCATCCTCGGTCATTATAGCCGCTGACGCCAGCCTTATCTATAGCATCTTCCGCAACCTCATAGACAATGTCATAGCCTACGCTACGGATGCATCTCTCGTTGAAATCTCCTGTAAGCCCGTGGTCCATGAAAACAACCAGATGTATGAGTTCTCCGTGAGCGACAATGGTCCAGGTGTAGAGCCACAGCATTTGGAACATCTTTTCGAACGCTTCTACCGGGTGGATAAGGGACGCAGCCGCAAACTCGGCGGCACCGGTCTTGGCCTTGCTATCGTCAAGAATGCCGTAACCGTCCACGGAGGCACCGTCGCAGCCCTTCCCACTCCCGGCGGCGGACTGACTGTCAGGTTCACGCTTCAGGCGTAATATGGATAAAGAAAAAAACAGAAAGTTATGGAATCAAAATCACCAAAGGAAATACAAGTCGAAGAGAAAATAACCGATTTGGTTACAAAGATTGTGAAAGAGCAGACATCTGGTGATGATCTGCCTGTAAGACTATGGAACCATCTTCGGACTCATCAGGAAATAGCCGCCATACAAGAGTATGCCAACATGGTGTCTATCGTTCGTCTGGGGTTGAATGACCACGGGCCTGTCCACATGAAGACCGTATGCCGCAATGCCTTGAAAATGCTGAGTATACTACATACTGCGGGAATACAGACAAGTCTGGAAAAGGAAAACATCGGGACGTTTGCCGACAGTGTAGCGGCGGTGATGCTTGCCTCGCTTCTTCATGACAGCGGAATGACAATTGGAAGGAAAGGACATGAACTGTATTCTGGCATCATATCCTATCCTATTATTGAAAAAGTATTGTCGCAACTCCTTCCTGAAGACTGTAATAATCTAAGGCGGACTATCATCCGTTCCATCGCAATAGAAGGCATCATCGGACACATGGCTACACATCCTATCCATTCCGTTGAGGCTGGTATCATTCTTATTGCAGACGGTTGTGACATGACAAAAGGACGTGCCCGCATTCCTTTGGAAATACCATCAAAACCGACTGAAGGCGATATCCACAAGTATTCTGCAAACTCTATTGAAAAGGTTAAAATAGGGCAAGGGCATGAACGTCCCTTGAAAATCGAGATACACATGAGGGCAGAGGTAGGCTTCTTCCAAGTCGAGGAAGTCCTGATTCCCAAGATTCAGTCGAGTCCTGCCAAGAGCCTGCTGGAGTTGTACGCAGGAGTTGAGGGTGAAGAAATGAAACGATATATGTAATTACTGATTTTATTCTCTAATCCAATAATTTTTAAAAGATATATAGGCAAAGTATTATATTTATCAAAAAGATTTTGTATCTTTGTCGCCAGATTATAAAACGAAGAAGGATAAGCCCCGACACGTTCACGCTGACCGTGCCGAAGGCCGATGTGAGCCTCTTCAAGTCGATTGCCAAGAAAATGGGCTGGAAGATTGAGCGCAAACGTGCGGCAAAACCTCGTCTCTACGACCCTGAGTCAGGCGACTATCTGAACGATGCAACGATGAAAGTCATTGAGGATGCACGGAAGGGTAAGGATGTCATAGAGGTCGGATCGATGGATGAATATCTGGAGCTAGTAAAAAACTTATAACCGACGATGGCAAAGTTCTCGCTGAAACTCACCAAACGCTATTTGCGCGACTTGAAACTGGCTCGCAAGCGCGGCATGGACGAAAGCCTGCTGAACGAAATTATCGGAAAACTGCTTGACGACGTGCCCCTGCCAGAGAAGAACCGCGACCACCAGTTGCACGGCGACTATGAAGGCTACCGCGAGTGTCACATCACTCCGAATTGGCTACTCATATACGTCAAGGACACCGACATCAAGATTATCTCACTCTCGCGGACTGGCACTCACTCCGACCTGTTCGACAAGAAGAACAAACTGAAAGCAAAATGAGCGGATAGAACGACAGACATAAAATGTCCGTTCTCATACTTCATATACTTTTGGGTGTAAAGTTACAAAACTTTTTCTATATAGCATCCTGTCCCCATGATTCTTGTTTGCCGATTTTTTATGGCACTGCCAGTGCCAGCAGTGCACTATTCGTGACAATACCGTTCCACTGTTATTGCAATCTCATGACATTGTGAGGTTGCAATAATTCTTTATTACCCTTGCAATACGTCTGTAATATCCTGGCTGTACTTTTGCAGCGTCATTTGG
>CACXYH010000121.1 GCA_902771785.1 uncultured Prevotellaceae bacterium | reverse complement strand
CTCACTTTCCAAGTTTCTTGGTTATGAGTTTAACATAGTAGTCGAGGCCGAAGATGCTGGCGACGAGCAGGAAGGCCTGGGCGACATAGACCAGCAAGCCGTTCGATACATCGTCAATCATGATGACCTGATAGGACACCAGTGCAATGCTACTCACAACGAGTAGCACCGCACAGGCATACTGAGAGAGTTTAAATCGCGTGTTTTCCATAGTCAATAGGCTTACATCTTACTTCTTACATCAGACTTCTTACATCAAAGTCTGTGCCCCAGCCGCCTAAGAGTCCTGCGCAAATGGCGGCAATAATTTCCAGAATGATTTTTACTGTCTTACTCATAATTGTGTGTTTTAAATGGTGAATAAATCGGGTTTCTCAAGTCCCCCTAACTACCTTACAAAAGTACAAAAAATATTCGAGATATGCAAGTTTTCCTGCTGTTTTCTTTGTTCATTTTGAAATAAAAGATTAACTTTGCAACATTATGGACAAGGATACCTATAAGAAGCAAAAAGCCTTTGCCGGTAAAAAGAAACCGTCAATGAAACGGCGGTTTGTAGGTCATGACTATACTAGGCGCGGCATCTATATGGTGACTATGACTGTCGAAGGGCGTAGACCGCTGTTCGGGCGCGTCTATGGCACTAGCGACGATGCCCGCATAGAGTTGACAGCTCTGGGGTGTGCTGTCAGGGACGAGTGGTGGAATATTCCGAACCACCATCCCGAGGTCAAGGTTTATGAACTTCAGATGATGCCCGACCACTTGCACGGCATCCTTTTTATCAGCGAACCGCTCAGTTGTGGGCTAAGTGGCATCATCAGGGGCTTTAAGACGGGCTGTGGACGTGCCTACCGCCGGTTGGTCGCTCCACTGTCTGTTGCGACTGAGTCGCAAAAAACCTTGAAAGGGAGCCATCCAGAGCACGGTCTGCTTTTCGAACCAGGCTTCAACGACTTGGTGCTGCGCAACAATGATGAATACCAGCGTTGGAAGCACTACCTGCGCGATAATCCCCGCCGTCTGCTGATGAAGCGTGAGCGCCCCGACCTTTTGAAACCCTTCTTCAATCTCAAGTTAGGCTCTTACACCTACAACGGCATTGGCAACCGCGAACTACTCACCGCTCATCAACGCATAGCTGTTCGTGTGTCGCGACGCCTGACCGGTCAGCAACTGGAAGCTGAAATAGCCCGTTATCTTGATGCGGCTCGCAATGGTGCTGTGCTTATCTCGCCTGCCATTTCTCCCGGAGAGAAGATGGTCATGCGTCAGGCATTCGACCAACATCTTCCAACGATCGTTGTGCTGCGCAATGGGTTTACCCCATTGTCAAAGCCCAAGGGCGAACAGTTTGATGCCTGTAGCCAAGGCCGGCTTCTGATGCTATCCACATGGGAGCACAACAATGAACAGATAAAGCTATCTGCAAACGATTGCCAGCAAATGAACCTCATGGCACTGGAGCTAAGCCAACTATAAACATATAGGGCGATTGCCTGTCCGAATAGACAATCATTGCCGACACAATAAAACGGAAGCCGATTGACGGCTTCCGTTTCTCTATTTTTAGCTTTTGGGAACAGGTCAAAGACCTGTCACCGTGATCTTTCCGGCGGTATCTACAAGCCGCTAACGCGGCTTTAATAGATAAAGTGGCAATTCGATAAATAGGTTAAAAAGCGAGGCAGGCACGAACCCTGATGTTGCCGTTGTCCTTATTGTCGATGGACCAGCTGCCGGCGTAGAAGCTGTAGTACCGCGCATGGCTGGCAATGCGCTCCGTACTTGACCAGTACATGTCCGACTGCAAGTTAGAGCCGCCGACACTGGTGAAGCCGTCGCGCAGGGCGGTGTAGCTGCCTGCTGCGGTAATCATATTTGTCCACTCGTCCTTGGTGGCCAACTTCCATGTGCCGCCAGTGAACGCCGGTGTGTGTGCGGCGCAAGTTGAAATGGCCGTACTCCAGTTCATCTGGCCCTCGTCGGCCAGCGCGAGTGCCAGGCCGTTAGAGCCGCTGACGTAGCAAATCTTGGCCACTGCGGTCACGCCACCGGGCAGACTGGCGTAATCATAGTTCTTACCGTCGTCGCCAATAACCTGACCCACGGCGGGGCTGGTAAGGCTGAGCGTCGGAGCAGCACTCCT
>CACXYH010000120.1 GCA_902771785.1 uncultured Prevotellaceae bacterium | reverse complement strand
ATATTGCGTATATGTTTGGTTTCCGACGGCAAAGGTACGAAGAATCCCCGCAACTATTTTGACAATAATTACGGGGATTCTTTCACTTTTTACCGAATCACGACCTTTTTACCATCCACAATATTGATGCCTCGCTGCAAACTATTGTGCCGGCGACCATCGAGCGAATAAATACCTTGCGGCTTGCGGACTGTGGTGCTGACGTTATCTATGCTTGTGGTTCCTTCACGAAACAGTGCGCCCACCTTGCGCAGAATCTTTGGCGTGCAGGCGCTCCAAAACGTCCAGTCGTGACCGCCACTGCGCTCAATGTGTTCGTGATTGATGCCGAGCCGGGTGAGCAGAGCGGAGAACTCACGATTGTCGTAGGTGAAGTAGTCACGGTCACCGCACTCCAGCGTGATGCCGGGTAGTTCAGACGGACTGTAACTGGTAATGATGTCGGCCATGTCCGTAGCCCCATAACCGCCGATTACCGAACTCATGGCATAGACATGGCAGAACAGGTCGTGGCGCATCACACCATAGCGCAAGGCTCCGTAGCCTCCCATCGAGAAACCGCCGATGGCCCGCGACCCACGCTCGCGCCGTATGCTGTAGCGTGACTCGACATCTGTCATCAGTTCCTGGAAAAAATACTGCTCGTAGTTGATTCCGTTGCCATAACAGTTGTCGATATACATCCACGTACCGCCGTCGGGTGTGACGATAATCATTTCTGGTATCTCGCCCGACGAAATCATCGCATCAGCATCGTCGGCCATATCGTCGAACACCCACCAGTCGTTCTGGTCGCCACCGTAGCCGTGCAACAGGTAAAGCACGGGGTACTGCTTCGACGACGTGTAGCCTGCGGGCAGATACACCGAGTAGAGCATCTCGCGCCCCAGCACCGTGCTCTGTATGCTCACATCGCGGACAACAGTCCCTCCGCCTGCTGTCTGAGCACTCACTTCACTTGCGTCCGCGCAGGCCGTCATCAGCAGAGCTGCTATGAATCCCATCAGTTTTCTCATTGTCGTCTAGAGTTTTTGCGTAAAGAACTTCTGTATCTTGGCTGCTATCTTCTCCACATATTCCTTGACGAAATATGTGCGGATGTGCGTGGCACCTGGTACGATAAACAGTTCCTTGTCTGCTGTTCCGTTGGCCTTTGCAAAGGCTTCCTCCGACATATAGCGACTGTCTGCTATCTCGCCAGCGATGATCAGCAGAGGCTGGTCAATCAGGTCGGCATGGTCGGTAGCGTCCCATGCCATCATGTCCATCAGCGAACTCTTCAGGTAAGTGCCCGGTGCATTGGGACTGCGGTGAGTCACGCTATAGTAGAAATAGCCGTCGCGATAGAGGTCCACCTTGATCTTTCGTGCCTCTTCGGGTGTCCAATTCATGAATCCTGCCATCTCAGGCTCCTCGCCAGCCGCCTCACGTTGACGGGCCAGACTTACCTCGCGCTGTCGTTCGCGGGTGGTGCTCATTTGTGTGCGCATATAGCCGTTGCGTCTGACATCACCCGTGTTGAACAGACTCAGCGTACCCACGGCCTTTATGCGCTTATCTACCTGAGCCGTGGCAAACGTATAACCGCCACCGCCGCAGATGCCGAAGGCACCGATACGCTCTCTATCCACACCGGGGAACTCCTGGATATAATCGATTGCTCCCATGATGTCGCCCATGCGCAGGAATGGTTTGTCTGTGCGTCGAGGTTCGCCGCTACTTTCACCCTGATAACGGGCATCGAAGGCGATGGTTATCATTCCCGCCTCTGCCAACCGCTGGGCATAGAGTCCCGCCACCTGATCCTTGCTGCCACCGTTCGGATGTGCCACCACCACGGCGGCATAGCTCTTCTTCGGGTTGTAGTCTGCCGGGGTATATACATTGGCCACCACATCGATGCCATCCACCGTGTAGTTCACCCGCTGGATGTTTACCCTTCCTGCCACGTTCTCGCTGATGGCATCCTCATACACCAACCCGAAACGGTTTGGCGTAAG
>CACXYH010000119.1 GCA_902771785.1 uncultured Prevotellaceae bacterium | reverse complement strand
GGGCGGTATTGTGGAACTTCTGCATGGAGAGCGGGAAGTCCGTGCCGTGGCCCCAGGGATTGGTATGACCTTCATTGCTGCCGACGCTCAGGACGGGAAAGGTAAACTTCTTATATGCTTCAGTGTATGCGCCGCCTTTCTTTATCTCAAAGCCCGCCATATAGCGCGAGAGTTGGATGGTGCCAGGGTCGCCATCTTTTGCTCCGCTGTCGTAGGTGCTGGTGTTGTCGGTGAGCACCTGAACATACTGATAGCCGTCATCCGTTTCTTTTGCAAGAAAATCGAGCGTCATGCGCAGTTGTGCTTGATTATCCACGAGGTAGGCCTGTGTGCTGGCATCGTAGAACGCGGTGCTGGGCAAATCCAGGTAACGATGGCCGTTGAAAACAGCGTCCACCGGATTCGAGCCGTAGCCGCCATCTTTGATGGTGAGGATGCCGGTTGCATCGTAAAAGAAGATGCCGTCCCGCTCGTTGCCAAGGTCATAGCTACCCGACATGGCTTCTGTCTTGACTCTTCTCGTTACCTCGAATTTCCTGAGGCAGAAGTTCAGCAGGAAGCCGTTCGCGTCCAGCACCTCGAAGCGGTATTGGCGGTATCCGCTTGAGCCTGAGCTTGCCGCATACTTGAACATGCCGGTGGCTGTCTGCTCCGTCACGCTGACGGTCTTGCTCGTTTCACCGACGGCGAAGGTGAGCGTGCCGTTGGCTGCGTTGAAGTTTTGCCCCTCGAGGGCCGAGAGGCTCACGGTGCGGTAGCGCACCGTCTCGGCGGTGGTGCTCTCGCTGCGAGTGATGGTGAAGGTGGTTGTGGTGCCGCTGGTGGTGCTCGTCACGCTCCACGTGCTGGCTGCCCAGGCCGAGCCGTGCTCCGCGGCCAGTGCTGCTATCGTCAGCACCAGGGCGAGGACTTTTGTTCGGATGATGTTTAGTCGTCTCATTGCTTTTTTTATTTGATAATTTTATGTATGTGCTGTCGGAAATAGCGAAAGAATAGTCGGTAGCCGTCGCAGAGGTAGTTGCGACGCTCGATGCCGTTGAGAGTCATGCGCTCCAAGAGGCGGTCTTTGGGACAGCCACCGAAACAGAGGTCGGCCACGTCGCAGTGGAGACAGCGTGAGGGCAGGCTGTCAAGTTTGTACTCACCAAAGGCGCGGTTGGTCTGCATCATGTCGTAGAGCGGGGTGCGGAGGATGTTGCCGATGCGGTATTCAGGGAACACGTAGCGGTCGCAGCGGTAGAGGTCGCCATTCTTCTCTATGACACCGCAGTGACCACAGACGGCCTCGTGAACGCATAGTCCTGCCGGGCGACGGGTCAGGTTGCCGATGGCGGCTTCTATCGTCTGCACAAACTTACGGCCTACGTCTTTTTGCAGCCAGAGGTCGGTGATGGCGCAGAGAAATTGGCCGTAAGCCTCGGCAGATACGGAGTAAGGAGCGAGCCGCCCAGCCCGATGGCTGTAGATGCCTGGTGGCTGGGCAACGTTTCCCGCTTTGGCATCCGGCTGACACTCCACCACGGGCAAGAACTGCATGAAATCACTGTAACGGCGTAGGAAATCGTAAACCTCGGCAGGGTGGCTGGCGTTGGCGGCATTGACGGTGGTGAGCGTGTTGAATGTTACACCGTGTTTTTGTAGCAGTTCGAGACCGTGCATGGTACGGGCGAAAGTGCCCTCTCCCCGCGCGTCTTTCCTATATATATTATGCAGGTGCTCCGGCCCGTCGATGCTGATGCCGATGCGGAAGTGGTGGTCGTGGAAGAAGCGGCACCAGTCATCGGTGAGCAGCGTGCCGTTGGTCTGTAGGGTGTTGAGGATGCGACGGCCTGCGCCATATTTCTGCTGTAACTGCATGGCCCGCTCAAAGAACGCGATGCCGCAGAGCGTCGGCTCGCCACCGTGCCAGGCAAATTCTATCTCCGCCCGCCGTCCATGGATGGCGGGGTTAGGGGTGGGGTTAGTACCCCTCCCCAGATAGTAGCAATACTCACACCGCAGGTTGCAAGCAGCGCCAACGGGCTTCACCTCGATGGCATAGTGACGCAGGTCGTCGGTCTCAATCATTGTGCAGCGGGTTTGGCAAATGGCAGAACGCCGAGGGGTGAGTAAGTCTTGGTCTCGCGGCCGTCATCGGTACCTATCTCATGGCTGATGAGGGCGTTCAGGCGTAGGTTCATCTGCTCCACGACAGTCTGATTGTTGCCCTTAGGCCAAGCCATATTATCGGTCTCGTCGCTGCCATAGACGTATAACTCCACGTCGTTGTTCTCATAGAGTGCATCGATGTCTGTAGGATTGTTGAAGTTCGTCGGTGCGAAATAACGGGCAAACTTATAGTCCTCGGCAATGATGCCGCGTACGAAACCGCGCTTGCTGATGTCGAGACGGTAGGCAGGCTTGAGCGTCTGGTCGATGATGAACTCGCTATCAATCATTGAGAGCATGTCGTAACAGAAGAGGGCGCCCTCGCCGTTGCGCACGTCAACACTTGTATTCTTGACGGCGGGTACGAGCGAATGGCCGTTCAAACCAGCTGTAATCTGACTGAACTGCGACGTGTTGCCATTGGTGGCGTAGTCAACGAACGTAGGAGCCAAGTCGAGGTGCGAAGTTATGTGACGGCAGTGGCGACCGCCTTGCAGTTCGGGATGATAGACGATGAGGGGTACGTGGATGTTGTTCTCATAGATGTTGCCGCCCTTGCCCTTCATGCCGTGGTCGCTCTGAAGCTCACCGTGGTCGCTGGTATATATAATAATGGTATTGCGCATCAGCCCGGCCTCCTCCAGATAGTTGAGCAGGCGCAGCATGTGATTGTCCTGGTCTTGAATGGTGTTATAGTAGTAGTCGCGGAAGGTCTTCCATCCCTGCTCGGTGGTGGGCGACGGGCCTACCATGCGCTCCCAGTTGCCGGCATACTCGCCGTGAGCCGCAGGACGTCCGGGCTTGTTGAACGGCTCGTTCCACGTGGCAGGCACGGGCACGTTGTATGTTTTCTGATAGAGCGAATCGTCGGGAGCGGGCACCCCTTCACCGGCCAGACCGCCAATGCCGTCCTCATTGTAGTACATGATGTCGTGCGGATTCAGGAAGTTCACCGCGAGAAAGAATGACTGTCCGCTGTCGTTCAGGCTCTTGCCCTTCGTCTGTAGCCAGTCGATGGTGTTCTGGCAGATGGTGCCGTCCTCGTGCCATCCCTCATAAACAGCACCGTACATGTCGCCCTCTGTCCAGTCGCTGAAGCCATATTCCTCCAATGAGGTGTCGCCCTCCGACATGTGCCACTTGCCCTTGAAGGCCGTGTAGTAGCCTGCTTGGCGCAGCATGTCGCCCACGGTGGTCAGGTCG
>CACXYH010000118.1 GCA_902771785.1 uncultured Prevotellaceae bacterium | reverse complement strand
GGCAGCACGTCGTGGGGACATCTGTCGGAGAACTTTGCTGCTGCTGACATCACCTACACCGACGAGGAGATGCGCGAAATTAACCGCCGTCTCTCAGAAATCACCCTCTCAGGCCATCGATATAACGCAGATAGCCAGAAGAACATTGACAGTGGATATTAATACAATCAGAGAAGATAGATGGTCATGAAAAAAGCATTGGTTAGTATGCTTTGGATGACTCTGCTGGCCTGTTCTGGCCATGCGGAGGAACCTCAGAAAAAACCAGAGACAATGACAAATTACTATACACGCCAGACACGCATAAATGATGTGATGAACGATGCTGTATTTGGCGATTACGGACGACTGATATTCCCTGTGAACACAGGATATTGGAGCGGCACGACGCTGGAACAACTCGCCTTGACGTGGTACAACTACATCGACCCCGACAAGACGGTGGAGGTGTGCAACTATGTTCTTCTTTCGGGGCAACAGCAATGCCCCCTTCGCCATTTGCAACGCAGGTGGTGGCTTCTCCTACGTGGGAGCCATGCACGACTCATTCCCCCATGCCCTCGAACTATCGAAGCAGGGCTACAATGCCTTTGCGCTCATTTATCGTCCGGGCGATGCTTACGAAGACTTGGTCCGTGCTATCACCTACATCTATGACCATGCCGACGAGTTGGGTGTCAGCCGCACAGGCTACTCGCTCTGGGGTGGCTCTGCTGGCGCACGGATGGCAGCGACACTGGGCAATAGTGCCAATCTACGCTCATTGACAGGCCGCACCGACCTGCCCCAAGTCTCGGCAGTCATCATGCAATATACAGGCTACACCACCGTCTCACCATACGATGGCCCCACCTACGCCTGTTGCGGTACCAGCGACGGCATCGCCTCATGGCGCACCATGCAGAGTCGTCTTGAATCGCTCTCAGCCCTCGGCATCCCCACTGAGTTCCATTCGTACAACGGTCTGCCCCACGGCTTCGGCCTCGGCACTGGCACCGTAGCCGAAGGCTGGCTCCAAGATGCCGTCCGTTTCTGGCAGAGCCAGTCAGGTGCAACAGCCATCCGTTCAGCAAAAGCAAACACAAGACAACAAGATTCCGTATATTCCTTGAACGGCATCCGTCGCAATACGATGCAACGGGGAATCAATATCGTGGATAGGAAAAAGATAATTCATTAATCAAAAATAAAAACAAACGTATGAAGACAAGGCTATTCGGGATGCTGGCAGCGGTGCTTCTGAGTATCGGTGCTTCGGCACAGAGTGAAGATTATGCACTTGCTAATTTCGACCATGAAGTGACTCAGCCCGCACCGGGCGGGAACACGACTGACGGCGGACCTCAGGCGGTGTCGAACATCAAGTCGGTGGCAGGTGTGCCGCTGGTAAGACTCAACAATGGTGTGATGATGCCACGCTTCGGACTCGGCACGCAGGTGCAGAGCATGGAGAACGCCAGCCGTCGTCAAGAACTCAACGAGACCGTGCGCGGCATGGTCATCGCGGCCCTTCAGTCAGGCTACCGCCATCTGGACGATGCCATGTTCTACTACAACGAGCGCGGTGCGGGATGGGGCATCAGGGAAAGCGGCGTACCCCGCGAGGAGATTTGGGTGACAAGCAAGATTTCGGGCAATCTGGCTGACGCGCAGAATGCCTTCAACGGGATGCTCGAAAGGCTGCAAGTCGATTACCTCGACCTCGTGTATATCCACCATCCCGCAGGTACATTGGCTGACATCCTTGCCTGCTGGCGCGTGATGGAGAAGGAATACAAGGCTGGCCGCATCCGTGCCCTCGGCATCAGTAACTTCGACAACCGTATGGAGGCGTTCAACTACATCATGGAAAATGCGGAGATTAAGCCCCAGATGGCGCAGATTGAGTGTCACCCACTGGCTCAGCGCAAGGATGCCCGACAACTGTACGCAGAGAACTACGACGTACAGGTGGAGTGCTGGTATCCGCTGAACCACAACCGCAACGACCCCAACAACACGACCATCCAACAGATAGCCCAGGCTCATGGTAAGACCGCGTATCAGATCATCCTCCGTTGGCATATGCAGGAAGGTCTCTGCCCTGTTCCCGGCTCGACCAATCCCGACCATATTCTCGAAAACATCAGTATCTTCGACTTCGCGCTGACCGACGCAGAGATGGAGGCCATCCGTGCCATCGACCGTGGCGATGCAGGCCGCTCGTTCAACCTCTCCTACGGCAACTGGGGCTTTGGCAATTTCCAGGACTACACCTACAATCATACCTATACGCCCTCTGCCATCGAGAGCACCAGAGCCGACGGCGACAGCGGTGCAAGCCGGATATTCACACTGGACGGGAGGCAGGTTAGCACTTTGCAGAAAGGGATAAACATCACCTGCATGAATAACGGAACGACCAAGAAGGTGCTTATGAAGTAAAATATAAAGTTATGTGCAATTTTAGAAGTTTTATTTCTGTATTATGCTCGGTTGTGGCTGCCGTTTCAGTTATGGCGCAGACCGCAGATGATAATGGTCCAGTACTTACGCCAAACCGTTTCGGGTTGGTGTATGAGGATGCCATCAGCGAGAACGTGGCAGGAAGGGTAAACATCCAGCGGGTGAACTACACGGTGGATGGC
>CACXYH010000117.1 GCA_902771785.1 uncultured Prevotellaceae bacterium | reverse complement strand
CAAGAAAACCATCATCAGAATCCTCATCGCCGTCGTGGTGATTATCGCCGTGAAGAAGGGCGTGTCGTTCGTCTACGACAAGATACAGGTCATGAACGCACCGACGATGCAGGAAATCAGCGAGGCGAACCCGTGGGCGGTGCCTGCCGACTGGTTCAAGACCGACACGATTACCATCAAAGGGTGCATCGAGGACTACGATGCCGAGCAGTTCGGCTTCACATCGATGGCGTGCTACTACACCGACGTCTTCGAGAAGGGCAGCACGGTGCTGGTGCTCGACATCGCCGACGACGGTACGTTCTGCAAGAAATTCCTCGCGAGCTACCCCGTGTGCAATTCGTTCATTGCCGACGGCTCGAAGGTGCGCTTCAATGCCATCCGATTCTTCGCCCGCCCTGGCGAGACTATCGACATCACCGTGCGGAAAGGTACATTCGGCAAATATGAGTGCGTCTATAACAACGGCAGCAGCCGCGACGTGGAGCGCTGGCTCCGCACATCGGACAACTTCGCGGACGCATTAAGTCCGCTGTGGGAGTTCGAGGGCAAGTTTGACGATGCCAACGAGGTGGCCGACGAGGTGTGGAAACGCCTGATGGCCAAACTGCAATCAATCAGCCGCAGCAAGGACTACACGCCGATGGAAGTGCAGTTGGCACTGGCCGACATCGAGGCACACTTCGGCATGGCTTACATGGACTGCATCGACCGGCTTTCAAATGCCATGGTAAAGCACGAGCAGCGCGACAGCACGTGGTACACTGAGATTCTCGACAGCGTGGAATGGAACAAATATCTCGACAGCAAGACTTATGCCCCCATGCGCCGCATCGACTACGACAATCCGCTACTCTTCGCCAGCAGCAGTTACCACTTCCTGCAAAACCGCATCCAGTATGCCAAGCCCGTATGGGAAGGCCAGTTCAAGGGGCTTATCAGCGAGGGCGGTGGTATGGAAATCAACGTAGAGAACTTCACCAAGAAACTCTCCAACGGCCTCGCCGCCCTACGCGACTTCATGGGAACGGACAAGGATAACTTGTTGGCTCAGATGTGCGTCTACAAGGACATGACATCCGGGTTCGACACATGGCGCGAGGAAGGAGGCAGCTTACAAGAAATGCTCGCCGACACGACCATAACCGAGGCACAGAGAAAGGAAAACCTCGACAACTGGCCCACACTCACCAAAATGTTCCCGCTCTACCTCGACGCCATCAAAAACCCATACATCCGTCAGAAAGCCGAGCATTTCCGTGACCGCCGTTTGGCGCAGAAAGACCTCGCCACGCCCCTGCCCTCCACGCCCGAGGCAGAATTGATTCGCAAGCTCGTCGCCAAGTACCCTGGACGGTTCCTTTTCATCGACTTCTGGGGCATGACGTGCGGTCCCTGCCGTGCAGCCATCCAAGAGAGCAAGGAGCTTCGCGCCGAGATTGCCAAGCGCGACGATGTGAAGCTTATCTTCATCGCTGGCGAACGCACCACCGAGGGCAGCGATGCATACAAGCAGTACGTGACCGAATGGTTGACCAACGAAGAGACCGTCTGCCTCACCAACGCTGAGTTCAGACGCCTGCAAGAGCTATTCCAGTTCAACGGCATCCCGCACTACGAGACCATCACCCCCGATGGCCGCCGTGTCCGTGAAGATCTCAGCATCAGTGGCTACCACGACTTTAAGAATGAGTTGGAAAGGGTCTTGGAGAAGCTGAAATAAATCGAAATTGAACCAATCAAAGCTTTTCTTCCTCCCGATTGCCGCCCTCACATTTACTACAAATACAAGGATGGATTACCTTCCTACGCGGCAATCAAGAGCTAAGTTTCTGACTCCATTTATTACAAGCCTGTCAGTATTTGCTACTGGCAGGCTTGTTTCCCAGTGTATTACATATGATATCCACGGTTTTGGCTTTTCTGATGCTCTTCTTTCATGTCTTGAACGATATAGCAAAGTTGTCCTTTTACTCGCTCACACTCATCAGATTTCAAGAAAGGAAGTGAAGCATTGAGAACATTGTCTGCTGCTTCCTCCTTGTCGGGCTGGCTATTCATGTAGCGTTTGACATCACCCTCTTGACGATAGCTCAAACTACGATAGCCAGACTGAATATAATCAACAACAGCCTTAACAGCACCTCTTAGCAGTTCTGAAAGGGTTGACAGATAATGACCAAGCCGCTCGCGATAATCATTGATGACGCTCTCCTTTAGACGGATAATCCTGTCT
>CACXYH010000116.1 GCA_902771785.1 uncultured Prevotellaceae bacterium | reverse complement strand
GGTGTCTGCAGCCAGGGGATGCCCTGTCGGTCGCGCCATGAGGTGAGTCGGCACCAGCGCACCACCCTCGGGTCCAACCGCCGCTCGTCGAAGAGGAATCGCCGAGCCTCGTCGTTCAGGAAAGGATGTTCGAAGTACCTTTCATATCGACTGGCGTCGAAAGATGTCTGATGTCTGATGTCTGAGGTATGAGGTTTATCAACCCCTGAACCATTAACCGTTACCCCTGAACCGTCCATGAGCCAACGGCAGGCTTCACGGAAGCCCAGATGCAGGTGGCGCATCACGAGGTCGATAGTTCCGCCCGAGGCTCCGCAGACGAAGCATCGGAAGGTGTTCTTGCTCACGCGGAACGAGAGCGAGGCATGGTGGTCGTCATGAAACGGGCAGAGCGCCTTATGTCTCACCACGTGGAGTCCAAGTCGCTCCGCGACTGCCTCAATGGGCAGGTCGCGAAGCTTTTCGATTTCAAGTCTATCCATAACTATGAACTATGAACTATGAACTCTTCAAATACGCTTCGGTTTTGGTGTAGAGTCCAGTCTGGTTGGAGTATTCGATGAAGCCTCGGTGTACCCAAACACGCAACTGGCGCTTGGTGCCCTCCTTGGACTTTCCTACACGCTCGCGGAGAGCCTCCAGCTGTGCCTCGTTGAACGAGTCTGTCAGATCATCGAGCATGTTCTTTGGTCCTGTCTTAACAACATCAGAAATACTAATGTCACCCTCCTTCAGCATGTCAGCAAATACAGCCATCTTGCTCCAGATATCGTGATAGACCAGCCATTCTACGAGTTCGCCCATCGCCTTGGTCCACGTCTGATTGTTGAGCGCCCAGAGCACACAGCCTGCCTTCCAACCCGACACCAGCGAGCGGTGGGACATCTCAAACAGCAGATCATCGTCGGCTAGATCGGCCAGCGTCGCCATATCCTGAGCCAGCTTGTCTATCAGCTTGTTCAAGGGCTTGATGATGTAGCGGCCTTTGCAGAGTTCGAGACGCACCAAGTACTCGTCCAGCTTGCGGTAGAATTCGTCGTCATACTTCCCCTGACGTGGGATTTTTCCGCTACGGTTCCCACGTGCCTTGTAGGAGAAAACCATGCGGCCGAAGGTGCCGTTAGTTAACTCATATTTATAGAACTTACGGGTAGATTCCGGATTTGAGGAAATCGTAAAGCAGGCACGGATAGTAGGGTTGCCCGTCACACCATCTGCCGTAGCGCGCAAAGCTCCGGCCCTGTCACGGTCGTAAACGTTGCGGAGCAATACTGATACCTGCTTGTGACCTCCACAAAGACGGTCGGCCATTTCCACCTCAGGCAAGTTGAAGTACTGCGTGAGTCCACCCTTTGCCTCCAGCGCCATTGCGTTCTGGATGAAGGCGGCGTTAGTCGTATTCGATGGCGGGAAACGGAACGCCACATCCGGGCGATCGGGTTTGTCCTTGTTGGCTCCTTTGGTGTTCTTCTGCTTCTGCCACTCCAAAAGCTTCTTCTCCTCTGCCTCGTCGTGCTGACGGAAATCGCGGCAAATAGCTTTCGCAAGTGTCGTCAATTGACCCTTATTGTCGCCACTATGGGCCACAAGATTGGCCATTAAGCCCGTCGGCTCCTTCCAACTGAGGTCTGGGTACTGAAATTCCGCACCGCTCATGTGTGCGCCAAAGATGGGGAAAAACATAGGAACGAGGGGTTCGTACATGTCTTTTGAGGCCTGCGTGAGCAGGAGTTTGATGCATTCTGTGCCCTTACCGAGTGTCGGCATCATGGGCGCTGTTGATTTTGAAATGTCGTATCTCATTGATTTTCTGCTTTTTAGATGAAACTTTAATTGGCTTAGCGTTTCAGTTTCAGTTGTTTCAGTTGTATTTTCGAGGGGTACCTTTTTTCTTCTTATATATATAACTATCTAATTATTAATTAGTTATATAATATAATAAGGGAAATTTGATACATATCATACCCTCAAAAACCGAACTGAAACTGAAACAACTGAAACGCTTCGGCCGTTCGTTACCTTTTCCCTACCAGGCCCTCCAGTCCTTTATGAAGTTCAAGGTCCACGCCTGAGATATAGCGTTCGACGCTGAATCCCTCGCCGACCTTCATCGGTTTGAAATTCGGTCTCAGGGTGCCGTTCTCCTGACGGGTGATAGAGATGAACTTACCGTTGTACACGCGCGGATTACGCTTCATGCTCCAAGGCAGCGTCTCGACGAAGGTGTAGTGCGGGTCGCGTGAGA
>CACXYH010000115.1 GCA_902771785.1 uncultured Prevotellaceae bacterium | reverse complement strand
GAACGATGTGCCCAATTGTCGCAGTCGCTCTCGCGCAGCATAGTCGCTGCCTGCAGGGTACTGCTCCATATAGGCCTCCTGGTCGGTGGTGATGAAGAGAATGTTGTACCGTCCGTCGCCGTTGGGCTTCGGGTGATTGTTGTTGACAGGGTTGTCAATCTGGTCGGTGCAACCCGTGATCAGTGCGCCTGCCGTTGTGGCGAGGGCTGCACTCACAAGGAAATACTTCTTTTTCATAACTATTCTTCGTTTTTAGTTGAATAATTCTTCTGTTGTCGCCGGTCCTGCTGCCAGATGGTCCACTGCGAGCGGATGATGACGAAGAGGACTACGAGTGCCAGAATGCTCGATATGGCAATGCCTGCGGTCTTGATGATTTCTTCCATGCGCTATTGTTTTGTTGATTGTGTCCGCAAAGATAGCGGAAGTCCATAAAAAAGACTTTCCTCTCGACGTAAATACGCTGAGAGGAAAGAAAAAATACGCTCAGAGGAAAATCTGTACGCTCAAAGGAAAAATACGGTAAGCTTTTTACGCTTTCTTCCGATAGGCAGATGGCGACTCCTTACCCTGCGAGGCGAAAGCCTTGGTCATGGACGATTGGGACGTGAAGCCACAATCGTATGCGATGTCGGCCATACGACGGTCGGGATGCTGTCGGATGAGACCGATGGCATGGCGCACGCGGTGCTGCGAGATCATGTCGTAGAACGATGAGTAGCCGCTGCGCTGGATGACCTCAGTCAGGTAGTTGGCGTTGATGCCGAGGCGTTGCATCAGTGAGTCGGCGGTGATGTGCTGCTCGGTGAAGATGTGCTCGTCGGTGAGGAGTGACTCCAGACGATGGCTCAGTTCGGTATAGCGGTCATCGGTAAGTCGGAACTGCGTCTCGTCGGCAGAAGCAGTGGTCTCGTCTTTCTCGTCAGAGGGCTGACCGTCGGGTTCTGCGGACATCGTTTCAGTAGTCTTTGCCGTGATATCAAATGGCTTGCGCCAGGGGTTGAGGGTAAAGATACAGAACCAAATGTTGACCACGGTGAAGAGAACATCGCGGAAGGCTTTCGCCGTCGGGTCGTCGATGAAGAAGTTGACGGCCATCAGCACGCAGATGCCTGTGGGCAGCCATTGTATCTTCTCACCGAAACGGGTGGGGAAGTCGTCGCTGTCAGCGTAGGTGTCCTCGTTGGCACGCCGCACGGCTCGACCGATGCGCAGGGCCATGCAGATAGTGCGCCAGAAGTACCAGAGGAACAGTATGCTCACCACGATGAAAGTCGCTGTGCGGTGCCATTCAGGGAGCCGTATTAATCCGAAAGCCTGAAGAAACAAAGGAAAGAGTGCAACAATGGGCGGAAGGAATACCCAGTAGTCGCTCAGCCGGTGGTGCACCTCGGGAAAGAAATAGCCCTCGCACATCACCAGCATCTGCAGTGAGAACACGAGTACGGAGAAGGCATTGACGTAAAGCAGCGCGTCCGCCTGACCGATATTCAGCAGGTAAGGCAGTTCCAAAACCTGTAGCAGATAGAGCCATCCCACTGCTCGCTGTGCCGGGAACAAGCGCAGAAAATCCTCGTCGTATGCTCGTGGTCTGTAGAACCATTTCAGCAGCCATCCATACAGATTTGTAAGGATGAATGCCAGGTTGGCGGAGAAGAGAAGCAGGTAGGTGGTATGCATGTTGGTCTAATTTCGGGTGTAAAGGTACAAAGTTTTTTTGAATTATTCCTTAATTCGACGATAAAAGTGTCAGGTGACAGTAATATCAGTAAGTCTGGGCACATAAAAAGGAGCACCCGACATTCGGATGCTCCTTTGATATAGATAGGATAGGGGATTAGCCCTAAACTTTTCGTGATGATTACTCCTGGCTCCAATCCTCCTGCGTCTTGCGGACGTAGGTCTTGTGCCATCTTCTGGGCCTCGGCGAAGAGCTCCTCGGCCTCGTTGGGATAAGCCTTCTTCACTGACAGGTAGCGAACCTCGCCCAGCAGGAAGTCGTGGAAGATAGACGAGCAACCGGTAGCGTTGGCAATCATCTGACGGTCGCCGAACAGCTGGCTGATGAGCTTCACGTAAGGAGTCTCACCGCCGCTCGAACTTGTTCGCTTGGCTTGTCCAAGAACCCGAGCAAGCGCCCGAGAACTCGAACAGCGGCTGAGCGAACTGAGAGTTCTTCACATTGCTGCGGATGTCGACGAGATCCTGCTTAGAGGGAACCTTAACAAGCTTGTCCCAGTCGGCAGCCATCTTCTTCATGTCGGCAGCATCGGGGTTGAACGGAACCATGGTGAGGGCCTTGCCGGTCTTCGGGTTGCCCGGGCAGATGTCGGCGCAGTTGCCGCATCCCAGACAGTCGAGCACAGAGGGCTCGATGACGAAGTGCATGCCCTTCATAGCGGCAGGAGCCTTCATCTCGAGGGTCTCCAGACCGTCGAACTGAGCCAGCTCGTCGTCGGTCAGAACGAACGGACGGATGGCAGCGTGCGGACAGATGTAGGCACACTGGTTACACTGGATACAGTTCTTGCTCTGGCAAGCGAACAAGTTCGAGCGGTCCTTGTTCCACATGGGCACGATGGCCTCGCGCGCAGCATCGGTAGCCGAGCCCATCAGGATGATCATGCGGTCGGCATCCTCGGCTCCGTAGTAAGAGAAGAGGTGATACTCGCGGCCGGTAATCTTCGACAGCTCGCCCAGATACTTCTCGACCACCTCGGGTACTGCGTCGTAGTAGGGGTTGCAAGCCTCGCGGTGGGTGAAGAACGTCTCGGGGTCTCAGCAGCCACCTCGGGCATGGTGATGCCGCTCCGCAGATGGCCACCCCCGGCCGTCCAGCGTTCTACGGCACGGGCCATGCGGTTGTGGTCGTCATCACTGAACGATGAGGCACTGGCGGCTTTCGATGTCTCTACGACGACCTCTTCGGCGGCCTGCACGCTGCGCGAGTCGCCCGCCACGCCGTAGCAGATGAAGCGGAACACAAGGTAGTAGATGCCGAAGAAGATGAGCAGGGCGTAGGCCAATAACATGATGCCGCTGCTGAAAATGAACAGGGGAACGGCGAGGGTGATGAGCGTCAGCAGGTTCACTGCCTGGCGCATCCAGTCCAGCAGGTCGCCCATGTAGCGGTCGTAGTAGTTGCGCAGCGCCTCGTCCAGTCGGTCGTTGCCTTTCTTGATGCTGTAGGAGTAGTTGAGTTGCATGGCCAGATAGGCCGCGCCGCCGACATATTCCGCCCAGCGCATGGCCGCGGTGTCTGCCAGCGCATCGCCCGTCAGTAGTGCCGCCGTGCCGATACCCAGCGTCGTCACACCATAGGCCGCCACGCCCGGTGCAGACATTGCTACCGAACGTCTTTACGAATTGGGACAGGTTGCATAATAGATAATGTTTAGAACAGAACCACAAATGAGTGGATAGGACATAAACAATACAATCGCCCTCCTTACCTTATTTTATATGTAAAGGGAGGGCGATTTATCGCCCGAATCGCATCAAGTTTGCAATTAAATGATTACCTTTGCACCCGAATATTGTTAGCAAAGGAAATAATTGTCGTCGCTTCCATCATGATGATGGCGGGCTGCACGGGACGTAGTGAAACAAGAGACGAAACACTGCCGGCAGACATTGACATCAAGCAGACGGCTCTTCTGACGACGACGACCCGCAGCCCGAACCGACACCCGACCCGGAGCCGCAGCCGGAACCCTAGCCCACGCCAGTCACGCCGGAATAAACCAACCCATTGGCGGCGAAACTCTCTCATAAGAAACTACGACGTGCGGCGGCAGCCGTCTGAAACAAAAGCCCCGCACGTTTTTCAACGAAGCAGAATATTCAAACAAAACATCATATCAAGCAAATGAAAAAGATTCTAATGTTGGCGGCAGTCGCCATGATGACTGCTATGAGCGCAATAGCGCAGAGAATAGAAGTGGTGGATGCCGAGGGTAACGGCATTCCACTGGTAAGTGTGACGACCGAGGACGGCGTGTTTTTCGGCAAGACCGACCTGAACGGCGTGCTGGACGACGTGAAAGGAGCCCAGAAGGTGGGACTGAGCCACGTGGCCTACAAACCGCAACTGATCACGGTGGCCTCGCTACAGGGCGGTCGCGTGACGATGGAGGATGCCGACTTCGGCCTCGACGAAATCGTGGTGAAGCCCAAGCCCTACATCGTCGTGGAGTACTACGTCCGCGGCTTCCGCTACATCGGCGACTCGCTGAGGGCCTACGGCGCAGGCATCATACCCGTGGCCTACGACATCAGGAACGGCTACAAGCCTAAGACGCGCAATGTGAACTCTATGGGCGTCTACGCCAACAAGGCTCCTGGATGGCATCTGGCTGAAATATCGAACAAGACGATAGAGATGTGCAAGCGCAATAATGGCTCGATGACCGATAAATGGGTGATGGCAAAGAAGGTGCAGGAGGAATATGGCCTCAGTGTGACCAAGGACGGAGCCAACCGCTGGCAGGTGACGAACCCGAAGGGGAAGGTGGGACAGATTGTACACAACGGAGGCCGGTCGTACGCCACCCTCGACGCCGGACGCATGCAGCGCTATCAGGACGAACTGCGGAGCAACCAGAGGCTCCTGAAGATGCGGAAGGAGAAGGACTATGCCTACGAGTATGTCTCCATCTACCGCCTGCCCGACGATGACGACGGCGACATCCCCGACCTGGCACGGCTCGTGATGTCGATGCACCACTGGGATCAAAACTCCGACAAGGGGCGCCAGCGCGACATCTACTACTCTTACGTCGTCACTCACTATTATGCCGACGAGGCCGAGTTCAAGGCCCGTAGCAAGGAACTGAATCAGGGTCACCCGTACAGCAACATGACGCTCGAAGAACTGCAAGCCTGCGAGCGCCAGCACAACATCCCCGCCCTCAGCGCCTCGCAACTAACGGCCATCCAGACGTTGAAGAAGCATTACTAATCATATCATGTATAATATGAGAAAGATTCTATTTTTGGCCGCAGTCACCATGATGACTGCCACGGGCGCAATGGCGCAGAAAAGTCAGCCCGCCGGGATGCGGGTAGAAGTGTGCGATGCCGAGACCGACCATGGCGAGTACAGTATCTTCACCTATCAGGACACGGATTCGGTCAGCAACTTCGGCTACTACCTCAGTCTGGGGCGCACAGCCGACTTCCTCGGGGCTGACGAAATCCTCGGCATACAGGTGCAGAACATCCACGAGGTGACCATCCGCCTCGGCAGTACCACCGACGAGGCCCTGGCCACCATTGCCTCCATCCTCGACCTCTACGACAAGGACGTGGACACGACAGTAGAGTTCGCGGGCCGCGCCGCCACCAGCGGCTTCCGCCTCGGCGACCCCGTGACAGTCACCTGCACCGTGGTGAAAAAGCCGCTCGGCGGCAAGCGCCTACAGTTCCTTTTCCCCGAGGGTAAGCGGCAGGCCCGCGCCTATCTGTCGAAATCTACGCTCAAGGAACTCCGCACGGGCTTCAAGTTAGACATTAGACTTCATCCCAAACAACATCGCAAGCAATGAGAAAGACTTTATTAATGGCCCGTGTGCGGTATGAGTTCTAATCTCCCTTAGAAACAGAAAGAAACTCTCCCCAAAGACGACTGTGTTTGGGGATTTTTTCGTACCATTGTACCGATGAAATGGAAACGGCTGACACACAGAAAAGCGGCGCATTCTAATTTGGGTGCGCCGCTTGATTTTTGTATGGAGTAGGGGATTGTCAGAATCCCCTACTGCTGTTTATTGAGATTACTCTGCCGACCAGTCCTCTTGCGTCTTGCGGACGTAGGTCTTGTAGCGCAGCTGGGCCATCTTCTGGGCCTCGGCGAAGAGCTCCTCGGCCTCGTTGGGATAAGCCTTCTTCACTGAC
>CACXYH010000114.1 GCA_902771785.1 uncultured Prevotellaceae bacterium | reverse complement strand
GAACTCCTGCGGGGTCTGGCCGGTCTGCTTTTTGAACAGGCGGGAGAAGTACTGGGGGTACTCGAAGCCGAGGGCGTAGGCTATCTGGCTGACGGTGTCGGTGGTCGTGGTGAGGCGGTGGCGGGCCTGAGCGATGAGGTGCTGCTGGATGAGCTGCTGCGGACTATTGCCCGTCTGGGCTTTTACGAGGTCGCCGAAGTAGTTGGCCGAGAGGTTCAGCGCGTCTGCGAAGTAGCGCACGGTGGGCACTCCCTGACGTGCGGCTAGGCCTCGGGCAAAATAGTCGTCGAGCAGGACGGTGAAGCGCTGCATGAGCTGGCTGTCGACGGGTTCGCGGGTGATGAATTGGCGGTCGTAGAAGCGCACGCAGTAGTTCAGAATCAGGGCGACGTTCTGCGCCATCAGCTGGCGGGTGTGGCGGTCGATGCCGCGTTCCAACTCTGTCTCGATGTTGCCGAGGATGTCGTGCAGCTGCTGGCGCTCACGCTCCGATACGTGCAGGGCCTCGTTGACTGAATAGCCGAAGAAGGTGTAGGGCGACATCGATAATCCCTGCATCAGTGCCGGCGAGAAGATGAGCATCACGCCCTGGTAGCTCTGTTCGAGCGTGCCCAGCTCAACGTCGTGGTCGGGGGCGAAGAAGAGCAGCGTGCCGTTGTCGTAGTCGTACTCGTTGCGCCCGTAGCGCACGGTGCCGCAGCGTGCATCCTTGTAAACCACGCAGTAGAAGCCAAACGTATAGCGGGTGTTGCCAAACGAGCTGCAATCAGCAAGGTCGTCGAGATGGATGACCTCAATGAGCGGATGGCGGACATCGTCACGTCCGAGGGCATGCATGAATGCCGACACGGTGGGGAAATGGATTTGTCTTATCTTCATGGCGCAAAGATACAAATTTTTTCGCAGATAATGACTATCATCCTACATTTTCTATCTTCACGGTGTCCAACTCTTGCTGATAAATCACGCCACGCTCCTTCGAGAAGAAATCAATTGTCAGGGCGGCGAGGGCTACAAGGATGAGCGCAAGGGCAGATGCTCGGAGCCAGGGCTTATCGCAGAAGGTGAACACGCAGACAGCGATGACCATCATGACGGCAGAGACGATGATGGTCTGCGGATAGATCTTCATGAAAGCAGCCACGCGAGCCTTCTCGCTCTCCAGAAACTTCTCAGGCGACTCCTGGTATTGTTCCACGAACTGCTTGCTCCGCTGATGATTATTATAGGCTAATGCAGCTCCTCCTCCGATAAAGATTACCGCCACCACCGTCAATGGCAGAATGATGGCGCGAGCCGACTCCGACGA
This sequence comes from uncultured Prevotellaceae bacterium, assembly GCA_902771785.1. GTDB lineage: Bacteria > Bacteroidota > Bacteroidia > Bacteroidales > Bacteroidaceae > Prevotella. The sequence continues at coordinate 1,072 of CACXYH010000114.1, read as the reverse complement.
GCCCCAACGCCATGCCACAAGGGCCAGCAGGAGGCATACCACGCCTCCTGCAACCATTGCCAGATCCTCCTGAATTTCGCCAGTCAACCATTTGTTGGTATAGTCAATCAGTTCCATATTATCTACAATTATAACCGCCGTCAACGTTGAGGATGGTACCTGTCAGGAATTTGTTGTCGGGACTAGCCAGATAATAGATAGCCAGGGCAATGTCCTGCACCTCGCCCATGCGATTCATCGGATGGATGGCAGCAATGCCCTTCTCATCATAAGCCCCAGCCTCGATAGCGTGCTTCAGGATGTCGGTCTTGATGGCACCGGGAGCAACGGCGTTGATGCGGATACCTTGCTGGGCGTAGTCGATGGCAGCAGCCTTGGTCAGTCCCACCACGGCGTGCTTAGTTGCGCAATATTGTGCGGTGTAAATCAGTCCGTTGAGTCCTGCGATAGATGCCAGATTGACAATCGTGCCACCGCCCGTCTTCAGCATGGCGCGGATGGCATACTTCATGCCGTAATAAACGCCCAGGACGTTGGTGTCCAGCTGCTGCTTGAACTCGTCCGTCTCGGTGTCAGCCAGCGGTGCGGCACCCAGCGAGATGCCAGAGTTGTTGACAATGCTGTCCAGCTTGCCGAACTTGGCCACCGTCTGCTCGATGACCTGAGCCACCTGCTCCTCGTTCGTCACATCCAACTGGAAGAAGGTCATATCCAACCCCTCGTTCTTGGCTTCCTCGACGAATGCCTGACCCTTCTTTTCACTTCTACTTGTAATAACCACATTCCAACCGTTCTTTGCAAACTGGTAAGCCGTAGCCTTACCGATACCTGTTGTACCACCCGTAATGATAATTGTTCTCTTCATAACCGCAATTTTTTTTAGGTTATTAATACTGTTATTTATTCTCGGCTGCAAAGGTACGACGATTTCACCGAACCATCGCTAAACAAATTACTGAAAGGTGTATACAAATTACTGATGGGGTGATTTTCCCTATTTTTTTACGCTAAACTTTGCCTTATACTGGCTGGGAGTCATGCCAAGAACGCGCTTCACGTAGCGGGTGAAGTA
>CACXYH010000113.1 GCA_902771785.1 uncultured Prevotellaceae bacterium | reverse complement strand
CTGGCCCAGAGCGTCTTGGGCAGCAGCGACCGCTATCAGACGTGGGGCAGGGGCGAGGGCGACAAGCACATGACGTTTACCTGCATCTTCGTCGATTGGCGTTTCCTCAGCGTGATGGGCATCGACATCGTGGAGGGTCGCAATTTCCGCCAGACTGATGGCGACGTGTATATCTTCAACGAGTCGGCCAAGAAGAAATATCCCTGGCTCGCCGTCGACAAGCCCATCAACGACGAAGACATGCCCGTCGTCGGCTTCTGCGAGGACATCAAGTATGCCACCCTGCGCGTAGACGACAGCCAGCAGCCCATAGCCTTCTTGGTGCCCAGTCGTGATGGCTATTACTCAAAAGATGGTTACTGGCGCAACTATCTCTTAGTGCGTGTGGCAAAGGGTGTGGACAAGCGCGAGGCCAAGGAGAAAGTGCTGGAGACGGTGCTTAAATACGAACATGGCTTTAAGCCCGATATCAGTGACCTGCGCTATATGGACGATGTGCTGGAGAAATCGTACCAACAGGAAAGGCTCTTCACCCAGCAGATTCTGCTGTTCTCGCTGCTGGCCATCCTCATCAGCATCATCGGCGTGTTTGGCCTGACGATGTTCGAGAGCGAGTACCGCCGCAAGGAGATTGGCATCCGCAAGGTGTTTGGCAGCTCCACGAAGGAAATCCTGATGATGTTCTGGCGGCGATACCTCTACATCCTGTTAGGCTGCTTCGTGGTGGCGGCTCCCATCGGCTACCTGGTGGGCCAGCACTGGCTCGAGGGCTTCGCCGTCTGCACCGCCATCTCGCCCCTGCTGTTCGTGGTGTCCTTCCTGCTCATCACCCTGATTACCATGCTAACGGTGACTTACCAGAGCTGGAAGAATGCCAGCGAGAACCCCATCAACAGCATCAAGACAGAATAAATTGGTTTGTTTGATGTATAGGGCAGATGTCATTTCTTCCCTACCCATTGAGCAATGCGGTTCAGGGCTTCCTCCGTCTGCTCGTGACTGCCGAAGGCGGTGAAGCGCACGTAGCCTTCGCCCGAGGGACCGAAGCCCACGCCGGGGGTGCAGACCACATTGGCGCCGTAGAGCAGCTCCTCGAAGAACTGCCACGAGGTGGTGCCGTCGGGCGTACGCATCCAGACGTAGGGAGCATTCTCGCCGCCGTAGCACTCGAAGCCGAGACTTCTCAGCACCGACAGCATCCGGGCGGCGTTCTGCATGTAGTAGTCGACGGTCTGCTGCACCTGCTGCTTGCCTTCGGGCGTGTAGATGGCCTCGGCAGCACGCTGCGAGATGTAGCTCGTTCCGTTGAACTTGGTGCATTGACGGCGCAGCCACAACTGGTTGAGCGAGATGCGCTCGCCCTCGAAGGTGGCCACGCTGACCCCCTTCGGCACGATGGTATAGCCGCAGCGCACACCCGTAAAACCGGCAGTCTTAGAGAACGAGCGGAACTCCACGGCACACTTGCGGGCACCGCGAATCTCGTAGATGCTGTGGGGTATCTCCGGGTCGCGGATGTAGGCCTGATAGGCGGCGTCGAAGAGGATGAGGGCATCGTTCTTCAGCGCGTAGTTCACCCACTTGCGCAGTTCCTGCTTGGTGATGACCGTACCTGTCGGGTTGTTGGGGAAGCAGAGGTAGATGACATCCACCGGGCGGCCCTTCGGCAGGTCGGGCACAAAACCGTTCTCGGCCGTGGTGGGCATATAGCGCACGTTGGTCCAGCGGCCGTCGCGATAGGTGCCGCAGCGGCCTATCATCACGTTCGAGTCGATATAGACGGGATAAATCGGGTCGGTCACGCCGATGAAGTTGTCCCAGTGGAGCAGTTCCTGGAAGTTGCCCGTGTCGCTCTTCGCGCCATCGTTGATGAACACCTCGTCGGGGCTGAGGCGCACGCCGCGTGGAGCGAAGTCGTGTTTCAGGATGGCCTCGCGCAGGAACAGGTAACCCTGTTCGGGCCCATAGCCGCGGAAGCCGTCGGCGGTGGCCATCTCGTCGACGGCGCGGTGCATGGCTTCGACCACGGCAGGACAGAGCGGCTGGGTGACGTCGCCAATACCGAGCGAGATAACGTCGGCCTTGGGGTGCATCACCTTGAAGGCGTTCACCTTCTTGGCGATGTCGGCAAACAGGTAGTTGTTCTGCAGGTTCAGGAAGTGGATATTTACTAATGCCATATTTTCAATTCATAAGGTATCATTCATAATTGGATTTCGCCATCGAAGACGAACTCGGCGGGACCGGTCATGTAGACGTGATTGTCGGCCTCGCGCCATTCGATGTGGAGCGTGCCGCCGTCCATGACGATGCAGCTCTCGCGGCCGGCACGCCCGGTGAGGCAGGCGGCTACGGCCGTGGCGCAGGCACCTGTTCCGCAAGCCATCGTAATACCGCTGCCGCGCTCCCATAC
>CACXYH010000112.1 GCA_902771785.1 uncultured Prevotellaceae bacterium | reverse complement strand
TTCGAGGATGCCACCGACCGTTGGGTTGTCTCAGGCCGTGGCGTGCTCCATCTCTCCGTGCTCATCGAGACCATGCGCCGCGAGGGCTATGAGCTGCAGGTAGGCCAGCCCCAGGTTATCTATAAGGAAATCGACGGACAAAAGTGCGAGCCTGTCGAGGAGCTGACCATCAATGTGCCCGAAGAGTTTGCTTCGAAGATGATCGACATGGTCACCCGCCGCAAGGGCGAGCTCACCTCGATGGAGAGCCAGGGCGAGCGTACGAACATTGAGTTCATGATACCCTCGCGCGGCATCATCGGTCTGCGCACCAATGTCCTCACCGCCTCGCAGGGCGAAGCTATCATGGCCCATCGCTTCAAGGAGTATCAGCCTTACAAGGGCGAGATCGAGCGTCGTCTGAACGGTTCGATGATTGCCCTCGAGACCGGTACCGCCTATGCCTACGCTATCGACAAGCTGCAGGACCGCGGCAAGTTCTTCATCGATCCGGGCGAGGAAGTCTACTACGGACAGGTGGTAGGCGAGCATGTTCACGACAACGACCTCGTCGTCAACGTGTGCAAGGCCAAGCAGCTCACCAACGTGCGTGCTTCCGGCACCGACGATAAGGCCCGTGTCATCCCCAAGGTGGTCATGAGTCTGGAGGAGTGCTTGGAGTACATCAAGGAAGACGAGCTTGTGGAGGTCACTCCTCTGTCCATGCGCATGCGCAAAGTCATCCTCGATCATGACCAGCGCAAAAAGGCCAGCCGACAATAATATAATAATAGTAATATAGCAAAAGGGGGCGTGCAGTCACGTCCCCTTTTGCTGTATATTAAGCATCGGCAAACACTTTGCCGTCGTCGAGCGTAATCTGCAGTTGAGTGTATTCGCAGTGGAAATCGTGCTGCAGTCGTTCAAGATAGCGGGCACTCTCCCATTTGCACATGGGCAGGTCGTGAAGCAGGTAGTTGCCGCAGCTCTGTGGTTCGGTGGCAGGCACCTTGTCCTGCGTGAGTATCCATTGCAGGCACTCGATGGTCAGGCGGCGCATGTCCTCCACCGAGTACTGTCCGGTCATGATGATATACATTCCCGTGAGGCATCCCATGGGACCAACGTATACCACATCGTCTTTCGCCTCGCTGTTGCGGAACCATGTTGCCATGAGGTGCTCCAGACTGTGTATGGCCGCTGGCGCAACGGCCGGCTCTTTGTTAGGTTCGGTGATGCGCAGGTCGAAGGTCGTAAAGCCCTTGTCTTCGCGCGATACGTAGATGCCCGGCTTCAGTCGGGTGTGGTCAATCGTAAAACTTTTTATTACTTCCATGATTAAGGGAAAAGTGAATAGTGAAAAGTGAAAAATTCGCTACCGCTGTTTAAGTGAAAAGTGAATAGTGAAAAGTGAATAATTTGCTACCGCACTCTGTGCTTAAAGGCTTTCTACGAAAGACTTTGTTACTTGGAAGGAGTGCTCGGCAATCGTGTTCCAGAAGTCGTGATACTGCGAAGCGTCGGTGTCGCGCAGCGGCATGTCGCTGACAACGCGGAACGAGATGAACGGCACCTTATTAATATAACACGTGTGCGCGATGGCCGCCGACTCCATGTCTACAGCCTTAGCCTCGGGAAAGTGTCCGATGATCTCGCGCATCTTCTCCTGCGAATCCACAAACCAGTCGCCCGTGACGATGAGGCCCTCGTGTATTTTTATCTGCTTCGTGTCCATCTCTGCACATTTGCTTAGCAAGTATGGGTCGGCCTTGAAGCGGGCGGGCATGCCCTGCACCTGTCCGTAGACCGTCGAGTCGTCGATAGCCCTTCCGCAGTACACGTCGTGGTAGCCCACTTCGGCGCCCACCACCACGTCCTGTATGTTCACGTCGTCACCATGCCCGCCGGCACATCCGCTCGAAATGATGCAGTCGGGGTGAAACTCATTGATCATCCGTTGAGCACCCAGTGCTGCATTCACCTTTCCTATGCCGCACTTCTCTACTCGCACGTTTCCGTCGTTGAAAAGCGACTGGAGCTGTCTGAGCTCCTTGTCCATCGCTACGATAATTCCTATTTTCATAAATCTTGACTGTTTATAATTTGCAGGCAAAGTTACATATTTTTTTTAAAAAAAAGTGTCAATATCAAAAAATATTCGTATCTTTGCAGCCGAATTCTCGTATGTGTCAGCACCGAAGTAGCCGTGGACGTGCATCCACAACCGCTGACGGCTGATGCGGGCTCACGCCGGGCAAGGAGCCAAAACGCTCCGATGCGGATGGGTGGGTAGCGAGTTTTCAGACATAATAAAAGGCGTTTACTAAGCGCTTTGTTTGAGACTCTCTGTAATCTCGCAAGTTATTTATACGCATCCCCTTTATCCAGCCCAGGGCAAGTTCTGCTCTGACGTTTAAGGGGATTATATATTCATATCGGCGTGGGCTCTGACGTTGTCTGTTCTACAGTAATGGGCAATGCGAGAGCCTCAGAGAGTGGGAACGGACAACAGCGACGGTTCCACGCTTCTTTTATATGTCTCTGGCCATCCACGGACCGACATACGAAAGTACTCCGATATGGATGCGTTGACTAATGCAGACACGGCAGTAAACCAAAGCACTGGGCTTGCCCCCACTGCCTTCCCCGAAGCGAAGAGCTCACAAACAGGGGTGTCGGTAAAGTATGTTCACGACCTAAGTGGAAGTAAGTCCTGGTACGTTCTTCGCGCCTCCTATGGCCGTGCTCGTCAGGTGGCCGACTATCTGATTCAGGTTGGCACCTACGTCTACATGCCGCAGCAGGAGAAAGACGTCCTCGTGGGCAAGCGTGTCAAGACCATTGTCACCGACCTCCTTCCCAATTTCGTTTTTGCCTATCTCACCGACGACGATGCCCGCCGGCTCGTCAGCGGTTCCCGTGAGCTGTCCTCGTTGCCTTCCCAGTATGCACAGTCGTCAGGCCTTCGCTACGACGATAGCTCCGAGGCCCTCAAGGTGTCGTCCATTGTCAGTTTCTACTACAATCACTGCACCACCAATCAGTTTGGCAAGAACCCGCCGCTCACCATTGCCGACCATCAGATGCGTTCTTTCATCATTGCCACCAGTGCCCCTGATGCCAGCGTCATCCAGTTGGCAGGCAACGACTACGTGTGCAAGAGCGACGACCAGGTCGAGGTCATCGCCGGCAAGTTCAAGGGCGTCACCGGCCGTGTCATCCGTGCCAGCCGTCAGCAGCGCATTCTCATTGAGCTCACCGGCTTTGCCATTTTCGCCACCGCCTACGTTCCCACCGCTTTCATCCGCAAGATTTCCAGCTGAAAACTTTTGGAAAATAAATAATACTATATGAACATACTCAGCAAAATCTTTCACTGGTATTTCACCAAGAACGCACTGCCCTATTGGTGCCTGTTTCTTTTCGATGCCGCCATCGTGCTGGTGTCCGCGCTGTTCACCTACTGGGTGTTCAACCGCATGGGCATCGTGCTCGAGGAGCGCTTCGACGTGCTCT
>CACXYH010000111.1 GCA_902771785.1 uncultured Prevotellaceae bacterium | reverse complement strand
GCTGTACTGACTGCTCCACTGTCCCGACGTGCCGGGCGTGCTGGCATCGTTGGTGTTGTTGGAGTTGAGGAAGGCCACCGAGCGCGAGTAGTTGGAGAAACGCAGGCCAAAGAGCTTGGCGCGGTAGCGGCTGTCGGTGCCCATGCCCACGTCGGCGTTCACCGACCATCCGAACGAGTAGATGCGCTTCAGACCCACGTCCATCACCAGTTCCTTCTCGCGGTTGTTCAGCCGCTCGATGCCTAAGGCCACGTCGCTGTCCGACTCGCGCCGATAGAACTTCACCTTGTCCACCATGTAGGCGGGCAGGTTGTCGAGCGCAATCTTCGGGTTGCCACGGAAGAAGTTCCTGCCGTTCACAAGAAGGTTATCCACGAACTCACCGTTCACATAGATGCGTCCGCCCTTCAGTTCCACGCCCGGCAGCTGGCGCACCAGCGCGTCGAGCATCGAGCCATTGGCCAGCTCGAAGGCATCGGCATTATAGACCACGGTGTCGCCACGCATCACCATCTTGATTTTCGAGGCCGTCACCACCACCTCGCCCAGGTTCCGTCCCTCAATGTAGTCATCGGCGGTGTTCTTGGGCCGCTTGCGCAACTTCACGGGGTCGAGCGTGATGCGCGGGCGGCGGTGGCGGCTGAAGTTCAGGCGCACGTGGCGCGACTGCGGCGTGTAGCGACGGTGTGAGTAGCTGAGGATGTAGTCGCCACTCGTCGTCAGGTCGATGCGCCAGCCCCAGCCGGCATTGTAGGTACTGCCCACAACGGCGGTGCTGTCTGCATTCCAGACTTCCACTAAGCAGCTGTCAACGGCCTCGCCCGTGAAGCTGTCAACCACCGAGCCTGATAAGCGGAACATCTTCTGCTGTGCCGATGCCTGAGAAGCACTCAAGAGCAGGAATAGAATCATCGAGAATGTTTTCTTCATTTTGTTATCACATTTGGTTTTATAAAGTTTGTATAGCCTCCAGAAAAGGCATAGCAAGGACTGGATGCGGAAAAATCCGCATCGAAAACCAAGATTTCCATAAGAATGACAGCTTAGAAGTCCTCTATCTCCTTAGGTGAAAGACGAGGATGCCCTGTTTGTCTTTATAGCTCCATTTTGCAGTTCCTTCTCCGTCTGGTTGATGGATAATTTCGTATGATACAATGTCGAGCGACTTATAATTGATAGCTTCTTCTCGGGTTGCTTCACGGTCGTCAATATAGATGTAGCCTACAGGAAATTCCAAAGGCAGGTCAGCGGAAGGCTCACCCTCGCTTGAGAACCCGACGATGCGCCCACTGTCGTCCGTGACGACATGCAAGGAGACCGGTTCGTTCACGGTCTTGGCATTCATAGCCAGTGCTACGCCTATAACAGGCAGGAGATACAACAGTTTGAGCCGTGACCAACGGGACGAACGACCACGGTACATCATGGCAAAGCGTTTCTTCACGGCTCCACGACGTAGTGTGTTCATGATGGGAATGAACTGCGTTGGTACCGCTTTGCGTACTAACAGATGCTCATAGTCTTCCAGCGTCACGCCACCTTGCAATACAGCTTCGTCTGCCTGAAACTCATGCACATCCACCAAGTCTTGCCGTAACATCCAGACAAAGGGCAGACACCATAGCATGTGGCACGTGAGGTCGCTGAGAATCACGTCCCATGAATGTCTCATTCTCACGTGTGCCAGTTCGTGTCGGAGTACAGTCTCAGCATTTTGCTTCAAGTCAATAGGCCCAATGATAATCCAGTGCATCCAGCTGCTGGGTTGTTTGATTCTCATGTCCAGCATAAGATGAACATCTTTCGGTACTATCGGATGAGATATGCGGTGGCTACGACGAATGATACGTACCAGAGTCAGCAAACGGAACATGTAAATAGCGAGTGCTACGACAATACCTATTATATATATGTATGCACAATAGCGCACCCAAAGACCCGATGCAGTATTCTCGCTTTCTTGGTTAGCGATTGTGGCATCAGCATTATTCGCATCAGTCGACAGGCTCATCAGCGGCTCCTCAATTCTTGTAAGCACTGCATCCATAGCCGTCGGTTCGTCTGTATGCAGCGGCACAAGCGGCAGGAGCGGACTCACCACAAGGATTGCCAGCAATACGGAACGGTTCAGTCGGTGAAACGTTTCGCGTTGGAGCAAGAGCCTGTAGAGCGAGTAGAGCAGTGTCAGTGTCACCGCCCACCGGATGGCATAGATAATGAATGTAGCCATGCGTCAGCCCTCCTTACGCTTTAGGTCGGCAAGATATTGAAGCAAATCTGCCTCGGTTACCTTTTCCTCCTGCATCAGTGCCGACACTACACTCATATACGAGTCACGATAGACAAAGCCACGCCCCTTCGGTTCATGCGTCAGGTAACCTTTCTTCTCCAGTGCCTGAAACACCTGGGCAATGGCATTTGCGCTGGGCTGAGGTTCGGGATAGAGCGATGAAACATCCTTTGGGGCGCACTGGCCAAGTTGCCAAATCAGCTCCATCACTTCTTCTTCTTTGCTTGTAAGTTTTTCCATAATTCAACTATTTTGAGATGCGTATTAACAATGTTTTCTATTGATTTCGATGCAAAGATAGACTTTTCTTTTGATTTGACCAAACAATTTAGTGCTTATTTAACAGAAATTATTGTTGAAATATGATTTTTGAAGAGATTTTGTATTATTCTTTCCCAAATATCAGGTTAAACTATTTGTTTTATGAAGAAGATGCTTTTATATTTTTGTTATTTGAGTTGATTCATATATTCGTATTCAATTTGTTTATCCTCCCCTTACCAAAAAACAGAGAGTATTTATGCATAATCATTTTTTTGTTATAACACAGCCTTGTTTTTGACAAAATTTGCTTAAATCACGCGCGAAACGCTAAATAAATGCTCGACTTTCGACACTCCGAATGTCGGAGACCATGTCGGAGACGTGTCGGAGACGAAACTCACTGAGCGTCAGCAGAAAATCCTCAATCTCATCAAAGAGTCTCCGGCAATCACCGGCAAACAAATGTCGGAGACTTTGTCGGTGAGCCAACGTACCATCGAACGTGACCTTTTCGCTTGGCGAAGTCATCTATGCCGACATATCCGCTGGTGCGCACCTCAGGATTTACCCTGCCTATCTGGCGCAGTGCCCTGATGCACGCCGAGACGCTTATCCATATATGCTGCATCGACAGCGTCTCGGATGCCTTCCGCGCCGTCTGGCCGAGAGCCTCATGACGGATACGCTCCTCCACTTCATGAGTATGACGTCCGTAGGGGCGGGTCATCACCAGAGGCTCAGCAAATATCTTC
>CACXYH010000110.1 GCA_902771785.1 uncultured Prevotellaceae bacterium | reverse complement strand
CGTTACAGGCACATCGTTTACAAACTCGAATTTGGTATATTCGAAAACATCCTTTCCGAGTGTAGCAGGTGTACTGCTCAGACAGCGAACGGTCTTCATATGTACGTTGTTCGAGAAGGCATACTCCTCAATATTCTCCACAGCAGCGGGAATCTCAATCTCGCGCAGGTTGCAGTTCTGGAAGGCATAGCCACCGATGCGCTTGATGGTGGATGGCAGTGCGATGTCTGTCAGGTTCTTGCAGTTCACGAACCAGGATCCGCCCACGTAGTCGAGGCCTGTCCATTCAAACAGCTTGAACTCAGGGAACTGCTTAATCTTCTCATTCTTCCTGAACTTATCCGCGAGCCAGTCGAAGCCTTTCTCCTTCAGACGGCTTATGTCGGTGATGTCGCTCCATGTATTGTTCATAACGGAACAGTTCAACGTGTAACTCAGATCACTGAGCGCCGACTTCACCGCTGCATCGGTAATTGTGATCAGACAAGGTGCGAACTTATCCTTGTAGCTGGCCCAGACAGAGTCGGCCATAAATGCCTCAACCTGCGACGGCATCATCTTCAGCATCAGTTTCGGGGTGTTGTCGAACACGTTGTTGCCTAGGCGTAAGGTGGCAGGGGTGAGTGGCTTCACCGAACCGCGCCAGGTGCCACCATGCGAGAGATATACCAGGCCCATCTGTTCAAGGTTCGGGCAGTTGGCAAAGCTCTTGTCCTGCAGGGTGATATTGAGGTCTTCATAGCTCTCACCGAAAATCGTGATGCCATTGACATTCCAGAACGAGACTTCCTTCAGTTTTTGATTGCCTTCGAAGGCACCACGCTTCACGTAATCCAGATGGTAGTTGTTCCAGTTGCCCACGTCGTTGAACAAACCGATGGCACCATTGTTCTTGTCCAAGAATTCGTTATCAGCCTCATAGGCATAGAGGTGTTCCACCTCATGGCCCTGTGCGTAGGTGATGTGGCGTGTGGAGTTGTTGGTGTAGGCGTAGGCATAGTTCACGCCATAGCCGCTGGTGGCTTTCTTCTCCTCTATCTTTCCTGTGGTCAGGAAACGCTTGTACTTGACCCATGAAGGGTTGTCGAGGAAGTCCTGCAACCGTTCCTCTGCCACGATGATGCGCAGTTTGGTAGAGTCGCAGCCTGCGAAGATGCTATCGCCACAGAGTACGAAGTTCTCCGGTCCCAGGCCTTGCTGACTGCCACGCGCCGTGCTGTAGCGCAAGTCGAACTCGCGCAGAGCCGTACATCCGGCGAAAGCTGAGTCTGGAATGGTAAACATCAAAGATTCATAACTGTCGTAACTGCTGCTACGGCTTTCGGCAAACTTGATGGTCTGTACCGTCTTGTTACCCATGAAAGCCTTGCGGCTGATGCCCACCGTACGGTAGTTATACGTAGAGCCCACATCGTTGTAGATGGTGAAATCGGTCTGGTCAGCCTTGGCTTCCTTAATATAGGTATGGTAGATGAGCTTCTTGTCGGGTGTGGTGAAACCGAGTCCTACCATTCCTACCTGGTGGATGTTTGCAATCAGGTTATTTGTCAAGCCTCTCTGCAATTGGTCGGGATCCATCTCGCTGCCCAAGCCCTGGACCTGGGGGATAAAGTGCGCACCGGCAAAGGCCGACACAGTTGAGTATGAGGCTACTCTGAGTAAATGGGTTTTGACCTGTTCTTTGATAAGCGAACTAGTTAATTGTTTTATAACAGCTTCTTGTTTGACAATCGAGGCGGTCGTCTTCGCTATTTTTCCTGCTGCCCATTCTGAAATGATTTTTGCAAAAGATTTCAGGGACCTCTTCTGAACCTGCTTTAAAGTAGCATCCTTGAACAGCGCCGTGGCCAAAAGTCCACCTTTGGAATTAAGAAAACCTGCTTTTGCTAATGAACTTAATAAAACGTCTATATTACAGTGTGGAGGAATGTTACCCAAGGCTGTTACTAATGCATTTTTCGAACCTGCCTTAGCAGCCGTTGCCAGAGCACTTGTTCCTTTTCCTTTAGCAAGGTTAATCGCAATGTTCTCTGTCGTCTTATATGCAGTTAACTCTGTATTAAGTGCTCCGAGCCCCACAGTTTTATTAGCTATATTACCAGCAGTTGTCTTAGCGCTACTGTTGGAGCCCATTGTTGCAACCGTGATGGCTATATCTACAGCCCAATAGACGGCCGTCCACCACGACGTTTCTACCGTTACCACCTGCGAGGTGGTGGCGGCATTGAGGGTCTTCGAAGCGTATTCGTAAGTCAATCCTCCCTCAGTGATGGGACTCCATGTGGTAGGCTCATAGTCGGCAGCCACAATATAGGGAGCATACTGTGCCCAGTTTGGATCGTTGATGAAATCCATATATCGCATGGGCGACACAACTATACGCAATTCCGGATCATCCTTAACGTCTATCACGTCACCAGCCTCTTCGAAATCGGCTCCCCAGCCGAAGATGTCATCACCGGGAATCACATTCTCTGGACCAAGCGTTTCCCAATGGTCCGTGCCGTCCTGTACATAGTAATACATGCGAATCTCCTTCAGGTTCTTACAACCACGGAAGGCTCCGTTCTCAATACAAATCTTCAAGTCGGAGTACGAGTTTTCCGAGCGGCCATTGGTCTGCCAGAACTCTACAACCTTCAGATCGTCGCAGTTTATAAAGGCATCGCGGCGGATGGCCATGGTCTTGTAGTTATAATAGGAGCCTACGTCGTTATACACCTTTAGTACGCCATCATGACTCTTCAGGTAGTCGGCATCAGGCGCAGCTGCTGCATTACCTCCGAGCGCTGATTGCCGTCGTTAGTCAGATAGGTCTTGTTATCCTCGGCCAGCATACATTTGTAGCTGGCGCCGTATGCCTTAATCTCGTAGCCTGAAGGCTCGTAGCTGGTGATACGATTCAGGTGTTTGGCCCACACGCTGCTGCTCTGATAATCGGTAAGTGTAGAGACTGCCACACGGATCATGGCGTTTGGCGAGCCGTCGAGCATGGTGCCCCAGGCCAGTTTGACTGCCGTTGCGGGCATGGGCTCCCAGTGATTGGTGCCGTGCGTGGTGTACTGCATCATGTCGATCTTCTCCAGGTTCGGTGCATTGGCAAAGGCCTTGTGCCCGATGAAGAACTGGAAGGCAGAGTTGGCGTTATATGTCTGGGCATCAGCATCCTGGAAGTAGATGCGCTTGACCTTCGACTCACCGGTGAAACCATTGTCAGCGATACAAGCCAGATGGGTGTGATTGGTGAAGAAGCCCACCAGGTCGTTCAGAATATACACCCAGCCGTCTTCATTCTCATACCAACCGTATGTGGTGGGTGTGTGCATGTTCTGATCGAAATAGGCTTTCCAGTTGTTTGCCGAAATGTACGTGTACTTCACACCTTTATACGTATAGGTGTAGTCTTCGTCCGATGCACGGGTGATGGCACGTATGGGCTTCACCGTACTGCCGTCGCTCATCAGTACCTGGTCGGGCATACGCTCGCCACTCACGGTGCCGTTTCCCTGTGCACTTGCCCCGATGGCTGCTATCGTCAGCCACAGGGCGATTAGGGATCTCATTTTCTGCATATTATTACTCGTTTTTAGTTGTTGCTTTCACTCATCCTGTCTAACTCGGCCATCAGGTCGATGTCAGCCTGTGTAATGGGGTGGAATACCGAGAACATATCCTCGTATTCCCACATGCCCAACACGAGGTTGTCGTCTTCTATCCTCCACCAGTAGAGTGTCGACTTCGAGTCGTCGTCAGGGCCGTAGAACTCTAATGTCGGCTCGTCGTACTCTCCTTCGGCCACTTTGATTTGTCTGAAATCCCAGGTCGTTTCGGTGCGGGTACACTTATTCTCATAGACCGAGTAACGGATGGTCTTCAGCTTGCTGTTTCCGGTGAACTCGTTCATCACGTAGGTGTAGAGGCCGTTGAACTCGTTGACGCCGAACCACTTGCCTATATAGTCGTCGGCCTCTATGGAATTGTCGTAAATGGCATAGAGTTCCTTTTCCAACTTCGAAGGGCGGTGAAGCGTCATCGACAGCTTCTCCCCGTGGTTCTCCTCGTCGTCAAATGTCAGTACGAGCTGGTCACCGTCAAAGCTGTATACCGCTGTGGCGGGGGTAAGGGAGATGTTTTTCATGCTGATGGTATGGGTCGCATTGTCGACGGAATAGATGCCGTGGCGGCGAAAACGCTCCCATTTACTGACAGACTCGGTCTTGTTACCGGCATAGACGCGTTGTATGATGACGCCGTTCTCGTTGAAGGAGAGCAGCATGTCGGTGACATCATTCTCGTGGGCATCCTCGTCGACGTCTCCTTGGTTCACACTGGTACACCATTCGCCAAGGAGCGTCTCAGGCGTGGTTGGTACGGGTGCGACGGGGCTGTCGTCGTTAGAGCACGAGGTTATGGTGGTCATTGTGAGGCCGCAGATGACCATGGCGAGTACCAGTGGTCGGATGGCGGCGTGCATCCACATAAAGTCCTTTTTCATTGTAAGTGTAATTTTGGGGTTAATAATTTCTTTTCACAAAAAAGTCCTTCGGGCCGTTGGTGTAGAGATTGCCGAAGAAGGTGTAGTTGTAGATACCTACGTGCGAACCCAGCGTGCGCTGCGAGCAGTAGAGGTAGAGGTCGCGATAGGTGCCGTCGGGCCACTCGGTGGCATAGCCGATGAGGTTACGACTGAACCGGTCGCACATCCACACGCCAAGTTCGTTACTCCATGAGTCGGCAAACGACTGCTCGAAGACGCCCGACGAACAGATGGCGAGCACACCGGGTATGCTCTCAAGCTCCTTACCCATGTTGGCCGAGTAGCAGGGCTCCAGACAGAGCAGCATCTGACGATACTGCTTGTTGTTGGCCATATCCTGCAGAGTGCCTGCCAGCATGTCGGCGGTCATACCCTGTCCGGTGGGGTTGTTAAGCCATGCCATCTCGTTAACGCCGTTCATCACGCTGCTGTGGCCGTGGCCGCTCCAGAACAGCAGTACGTTCTGGCACGAGTCGGCAGGCAGCACCATTGGTGTGCGGTCGGTCTTCACGCCTTTCAGTATGTTGCAGATGTCCTGCGGTGTGAGGTCGGCATTCAGGTAGTCGATGACGGCGCCCTCGCGCAGGTTCTTGCCGTCGGGGTCGGTGCGCACGGCGCCCTTGTCTTTGTTTTCGGGTGCGTTGGCGCAGTAGTCGGCGCTAATCAGTATGATGTGGTCGTCGGGGTAGCCGTTGGCTTTCAGCATCTGGTAGATGCTCAGCACGTCGGCCTCGTGGCGGTAGTCGTTCCATCCGCTACTGCCCTGCACCAGCACGGCATACTGGTCTTTCAGCTCGGGGTAGTTCTGGGTAACGATGCTTGCTTTGTATTTATTGTCGAATTGCTCCTCGGCATTGTTCATCACGTAGTTCCACGAT
>CACXYH010000109.1 GCA_902771785.1 uncultured Prevotellaceae bacterium | reverse complement strand
GGCCTGCTGGTACGAGCTGTAGCGCTTGTTCCACGACGGTGCCGTTCCCGACAGCGACACTTCTGGCAGCAGGTCGGCCCGGTAGCTGCGCCACTGCCAGTAGGCCGACCGCAGTTCGCCTAAGGCTACCCTGCGCCACTGCCAATAGGCTGAGCGCAGTTCGCCTAAGGCTACCGCTGCATCGATGCTCTGGCGGCGCGCCATCATGATGCAGTCGTCGAGTGAGAGGCGCAGCGTGTCCTCATGAGCCCAACCTATCAGTGGCAACAAGGCGAGGAACAAAAGATAGTGTCGTTTCATAAATCTGTTTTCTCCTTTTGAATTTTTAATTCCAAAGTTTGGGATGTACATTGCAAAGTTTGCAACGTGCATCCCAAACTTTGCAATATAAAATATACCTTGATGAAAATACATTTATATTACTCATGCCGCAAAGCTTCTACGGGACGTTTATACATAGCTATAAGGGTAGGCACCACCATGCCGAGGGTGACGATGGCGAGAAGCAAAAGGTACTGGATGGAGGATACAATGAGGAAATGAGGCCAGAACTGCGACACCCAGTCGGTCTCGCGGCCGGAGCCGCCGTAGGCGTTGCCATCTGAGAGCACATCCCAGTGGATGGCAACTTGAAACCAGACAAGACAGCCCGTGAAGACGGCAAGAGCGGTAAGGACGGCCGCCTCGCCCCATATCTGTAGGAAGATGTCGCGCCGCTTGGCGCCGAAGCTGCGCATGATGCCGATGTCCTCTGTGCGCTTGCGTATCTGCAGCCAGAAGGTGCCCAGTGTGCCCAGCACGACGATGATGCCGAAGAGAACAAGGGGGACCGTGGCCAGCGTGGTGTACATCGTGTAGTCGTGGGCCACCTGCTTGTCGTAGTGCTGTTGATAGGTTTCGAGACTGCCTAAAACGCAGATGCCGGCGCGGAAGTCGTTGGTCAGCGTAGGCGTGAGCTGCTTTACGAAGATCTTGGCATCAGCATCGGGTTTCAGCCGCACGAGCAGTTGGCAGTAGGCACTGGCCCCGCTGCCGGGATTGGGGAAGAAGACCACATAGGGGTATCGCTCGTTGGGCGCACCCTTCACGTCCTCCACCACGCCAGCTATGGTGTGGTAGCCAACCACACCGTGGACGATTTCTCCTCCTTCATAGCGGGTGTCCACCATCGCCACGCGCTTGCCCATCACATGGTCGTGGCCGAAGAGCATCTGCGCCACGCTGCGGGTCATGACGATGCCGTCGGGCGCAATCTGCCGTGACAGCGTCTCGGCATCGGGACTGCCCTCAATGGCGCGTAGCCCCTGGGTCTCGAAGAAATGTTCGTTCTGGTAGTAGAAGAACTGCGAGAAGCCGATGGTACGCGTGGTGTCATCGGCCAGGGCCAGCGTGCGCCAGTTGTAGAAACGAAGGTTGGCCCCCAGATAGTCGGGCGTGAGGCAGACGGATGCCACTTCGGGCATGGTGGCCAGCTTGTCGCGGATGACATAGACCCCACGGGCCTCTTCCTCGGTGATGTCTTGCCCCTCAGAGGCACTCTCACTGCGGACGATGCCCAACTGGCCCACGCAGAGGTGGTCTTTCTCAAACTCGCCTGCCGGTATGCAGAAATGGGTGGCATAGAAAGTGACGGTGAGGAAGTCGACAATGAACCAACTCAGGCAGGAGATGATGGCTATCTCGGCAAATATCCAGCCGTTCTGTTTTTTGCGAGTCCACAGACTCTTCAGTATCATGCTCATCTTTTCTGGTTTAATGATTCAACAATAGGTTTGCGCAGCGACGACCAGGCAGGAATGAGGGCCGCCATGAGATTGAGCACGGCGCAGCAGACGAAGGCAATGAGGAACAGCGTCGGCGTGAAGAACATGTCAAGCTGAAGCGACACGCTGTTGATGGGATCGTACTCGCGCTCGAACAGTGTGAGGAACATGGTATTGCTGCACATGGCGCTGATGAAGAGCCACGAGAGCGCATAGCCCGCGATGCCGCCCAGGAGCGTCAGCACGAGGTTCTCATGGATGACCTCACTGAGCAGCGTCCGGCGCTTGGCGCCGAAAGCCTTGCGGATGCCCATCTCGGCAATACGCGCCTCCATCTGGTTCGACACTAGGCCGCTCAGGTTGATGGCTGGCAGCAGCAGGAGCAGCAACATGAGCAGGGCGGGATATTGCAGGTTGTACAGCATGTCGCCCGTGGACATATCGTAAGATTCTTCGAAGTTGAGCGTCCTGGCCCAGTGCATCTGTGCGTCAATGCTAAACTCGTAGTCCCTGCCCGTTGCCTGTCGCAGCATCGAGAGGTATTTTGCACGGTAGGGTTCCAGTTCGTCCTTCAGCATCTGGTAAGTGCAGCCCTCCTTCAGCAGTACCGTCACCTCCAGACCGCCAGCATAGCTCACGTCCCGGCTCTGCCAGTGGCTGCGCGAGTCATTCACGGTATAGGGCAGGTAGACATCGGCCGAGGAGTTGACCAATAGCGGACTCACCTCCCTGACAACGCCTACAACGCGATAGGGCAGGTAGTTGAGGAGCAACTGGCGGCCTGCCACCTGCTCCGTCGTTCCAAACACCCGGCGGGCCAGCACGTCGGTGATAACGATGCACTTCTCGGCATGCTGCAGTTGTTCATCGGTGTAGGGCCTGCCGCTGACAAACTGGAAGTCGTAGAGGCGGTAGAAGTTGGCATCGGTGAACTTCATCGTCACCGGCATCTCCTGCTTGCCCAGCTCCTCGCAGGCCGTGAAGCGATAGACATAGCTGTTGTCCATGTTGGCACTGACCACCTCGGCACACTTCAGGTGGCTGAACAGTTCCTCAACGGCAAGGGGAGAATAGCCGGAGTAACCCACGAATGCTCCCTTGTCGTTCTTGAAGTAGCTTTTCAGGTACACCGTGCGGTCGCGGTGCTCCTCAGGATAGATATTGCTGATGCGGATGTGCAGGATGAGCGCCACCACCATTGCCGAGGCGATGGCCACCGCTGTGCCCGCGACGTAGATAGCGGAGAAGAGCTTGTCTTCGCGGATGAGTGCAAAGGCGTGTCGTATGATCTTAATCATTCGTGTAATTCGTGAAATTCGTGGTCGAAAATAATCTGTGGTTCTTTTATCACTGTATCTGTCGTCCGTCGAGGAATTTGATAATCCTGTCTGTCTGGGCGGCCTGCTGCTCGTTGTGGGTCACCATGACGATGGTGCGGCCGTCCTCGCGGTTCAGGCGGTGGAGCAGTTCCACTCGTTGTGGGTCACCATGACGATGGTGCGGCCGTCCTCGCGGTTCAGGCGGTGGAGCAGTTCCATGATCTCCGCACCCATCTTCGAGTCGAGGTTACCCGTTGGCTCGTCGGCCAGGAGGATTTCAGGGTTGCCGATGATGGCGCGGGCGATGGCCACGCGCTGGCACTGTCCGCCGGAGAGCTGCGTGGGGCGGTGCTTCATGCGGTGAGAGAGGCCGACGCGCTCGATGACCTCCTTGGCCAGTCGGATGCGCTCGCCGCTGCGCACGCCACGGTAGATGAGCGGCAGCTGCACGTTGTCGAGGACGTTGAGCGTCGGGATGAGGTGGAACGACTGGAAGACGAAGCCCA
>CACXYH010000108.1 GCA_902771785.1 uncultured Prevotellaceae bacterium | reverse complement strand
AGCATTCGCGACGATGCCAATCCCCTTGTCGTTCGCCTCGGCAACCCTGACCTAAAGGCATACACATCACAATCTACGCTTGAAGCGGAGTATAAGGACATCCGCAGCGCACGGCACAACTTCTATGTATCTGGTTATTATGCCTACCTTCATAACAAAGTGTCGGAGGCGGTCAGCTTCAATCCCGCCACAAGTGTTTACACTTATCGCCCCGAGAGCGTGCATGGCAGCTATGACATCAGAGTGAAAGGCGGCATCTTCTATACGCTTGACAAAAACAAGTGCTGGACAGTAGAGGCTAACCTTGATGCACTCTTCACCCACTGGCTTGACCACATGATGCTGGCCGGAGAGACCGAGAGCCATGTGAACGCGGTCAACAGTCTGACGCAGCACCATAAGGCCTACATACAATATAATAAAGGTACGCTGAACATCCGCGCCACGGGCGACATCCGCTGGCGGCACTCGGAGGGCAAGATGCACGATTTCGAGACGCTGAACGCCACCGACTTCCAGTACGGCCTCTCCGCCCGCTACACCCTGCCGCGCATCAACACCACGCTTTCAGCCGACGGCAACATGTACTCCCGTCGCGGCTACGGCAGCAGCGAACTCAACACCGACGACTTCGTGCTGAACGCCTCCGTCAGCCAGCCGTTCTTCAAGGGCAAACTTATCGCCCGCATCGAAGCCTTCGACCTGCTGCATCAGCTCAGCAACACGCAGTACAGCGTCAACGCCCAAGGCCGCACCGAAACATGGTACCGTTCCCTCCCGCACTACGTCATGGCGCATCTGGTGTATCACTGGAATAAGAATCCGAAGAAGAAATAAAGAACTTTATGAACAGAAGACAAATCATCACTACCATCATCGCCATTGCTGCCGTATGCAGCAGTTGGGCGCAAGACCAAATGCTCGTTTGCGGCTCTGTACGCGACGCTTTCTTGAAAACTCCATTAACCGATGTAAGGGTATCGCTTTTCACGGCAGACAGCGTGATGGTAGCTGACTCCATACCTGTGCGGGTGCTAAAGAACAAGGAGGGGAACGTCTCGGCTACGCAGTTCAACATATCCGTCAATAAGGGAGTAAAGTATATGTTTCGTGGTCAGAAGGACGGCTACGAGGACAAATGGGTGAGCTTCGAGCTTTCCCCGGACGACAGCGGCGTGTTCTTCCTCAACGAGAACCTTGATATGCGCAAGATAAGGACTGTTGACCTGAGTGAGGTGACGGTGACGGCCACGCGCATAAAGATGTTCTACCGCGGCGACACCATCGTCTATGATGCCACGGCATTTAAGTTGCCGCAGGGGTCGATGCTTGACGACCTGATACGCCAGATGCCGGGCGTGACGCTGAACGATGCGGGCGAGATTTTCGTCAACGGCAAGAAGGTGGACGAGTTGCTGCTCGGCTCACGGTCGTTCATGAGGGGCAACAAGAAGGTGCTGATGGAGAATCTGCCTTACTATACAGTGAAGAACCTGAAGGTGTATGAGAAGCAGAGCGACCGCAGTGCTGCGCTGGGTTTCGATGTTGACCCGAAGAAATACGTGATGGACGTGAACCTGAAGCCAGAATACAATCGCGGCATCATCTCCAATGTCGAAGTCGCCGCCGGTACAGACGACCGCTGGCTGGGTCGCGGATTCTTGCTGGGGTTCGACGACCCGTTCCGTTTCACCTTGTTTGGCAACGCCAACAATGTGAACGAGAGCCGACACATCGGGCAGTCGGGCCACTGGACGCCTGCCTCGGCACCGAAGTCGCTGCTCACCACCCGAAGCGTGGGTGGAGAATTGGATTTCCGGGCACCGAACGGGAAAGTGGAGGAAACGCTGTATGTGGACTATGCATCGACAGAGAACGAGAGCGAGATGAACCAGCGCAAGGAACTGTTTCTCGACGGCAGTACACCGCTGACAAACCTGCAAGCCACCTCGCTCGACAAGGCACGGTCGCTGAAACTGCACAACAACCTCAAGTTCCTGAAGCCATTCTACGCCAGCCTCGACCTCGACTTCAACCACAGTTCCTTCTCCGGGAACTCGGCATCGTTGCAAGAGCAGTTCAACGACACGTTGACGAACCGCCTGAGCGACTACGGCATGAAGGACGGCAGCAAGTGGAATGTCCATGGCGAACTCTCAGGCACATTTCCCGTCAGCAAAAAGCGACGCACCTACATGAATTACTCTTTAGAACTCACCCACGGGCGGGAGAGCAATGAGCAGATGATGCGCTACACGTTCGACAAGCCATTGGCCGACCCGCAGCACAACGTCACCGACTTCAACGAGCGAAAGACGGATATGCACCTCTGGCTGTCTTACGGATGGAGGACGCGCAAGAAGTTCTGGTTCCTGATAGATGGAAACCTTGATTTTCAGAATTACCGTACACACGACTGGCTCTACCATCCTGACACGCTCCTGCTTCCCTCCGAGCGCGATGCACTGCTCGCCATCACCGACCGAAGCAACAGCTATGACAGCCATTACTGTCGCCAGATGTACTACACTTCGTTCACCGTCCGTAAGACCAGCGTCTTGATGCCCGACGAGACGATGCCCATTCCTTACGACTACAACATCTGGGAGCTTAAACTTGTCATGTCGCCGCGCCACCAGTCGCTCGACTACCAGCGCGGTGCACTCGACACGCTCGCCACCAACACCAGCCTCGCTTTCTTCCCGAGTTTCTCCGTTCACATTTTCCCGACCAAGAAGTACAGCAAGGAAATCACCTTCTCCGCTTCTCACAGTATCTACGAGCCGTCGCTCCAGAACCGCATAACATATCGTGATGACAGCCAACCGCTCGTCGTCAAGCTCGGCAATCCCGACCTGAAGGGAAACGAATCGACGCGCCTCACAGCCGACTATTTCTCGCGCGGCACACACCAGCGCTTGCTCCACGTCGGCGCTTCTTTCGACTACTTCCACCGTGCCACTGCGCAATCCGTCATTTACAATCCGCAGAGCGGCGTTTACATCTATCGCCCCGAAAACATCAGCGGCAACTATACCGCCATAGCAAAGATGGATTATTCATGCGTCCTCGGTGAGAAACGCCTGTGGTCAGTGTCGAACAACGCTGATGCCAACTACTACCATTCCCTCGACCATTCCATGCCCGCAGGCATGGCGGCGAGCGAGGAGAACGTGGTCAATACCCTGACCCTGCACGACGGGGCCTACATACAATATAATAAAGGTTCGCTGAACGTCCGCGCCACGGGCGACATCCGCTGGCGGCACTCGGAGGGCAAGATGCAGGACTTCGAGACGTTGAACGCTACCGACTTCCAATACGGCCTCTCCGCCC
>CACXYH010000107.1 GCA_902771785.1 uncultured Prevotellaceae bacterium | reverse complement strand
CTCCTTATAATCTGAATTCTTCAGTTCATCAATGACCTGCTGCATCTGCTGGTCGGTGAGCGACACTTCTTGATAGATGGTCATGACCACCTCGGCCGTGAGACGGCGGAAGTCTTCCTCGCGAGGCGTGATGATGAGTCCACCCATATCCACAGCGCCTGGACTGATGATATATTGGGCATCGCCCTCAGCGGTATAGCAGTCAGGACGGTGTTTCCTTCTAGGCAGAACCACGGTGATGAGCTCTTCGCCAGTGGTCCACGAGATGATGTTCATCATTGGCTCTGTATCGTCGGGAGCCGGGGGCAGACAATGGTAAAGTTGCTTGAACAGGCGTTCGCTGGTCTCAGCACTATGGCTCTTGATGACCAGGGCGGCAGCGGGGTATTCGGCCAATTGCCAAATGCCCTCGTCCTCGTCCTTCTTAAACACCTCGACGAGGTTTCTGCTCAATCGTTGCCAAGCATGCTGCAAAGGCAACACGCCACTCTTGACAGCCTGCAAGTGAGCATGATCAGGAGCCGAGGCACCGCAATGCGGTCCATTATATAATAAGGTAAGGTCGGAATTCTTCTGAGCCAGTCGCAACAGCTCGCCAATCATCGGCAGGATGCGCTGCGGCTGGTGTTTCAGCGTAGGCAACGTGAAATGCACAGGCAGAATGGGGAACGGATTGACCAACAGCTCATAGCGTCCGCCAATGATGCGATGCATCTGTTGCTTGGGACGATTCTTCGCACACAGGAAACAGGGGCGCTCGGCTATCGACTTGGCGTCAATCTTAGCGCCTGTAGAGCGGATGCGGGCTGGATTGAACTGAGCCTGCATCTCGAAGGTGTCAGTAACCAGTTCCTTGGTTTCCACACGCTCCAAATCACGATAGCGCTGGCGCACCTCGTCCCACGTCTGCAACTGACGGTTGAAGAAACGCATGACGGACGAATCGCCCATGGTGTCGCTCCTACCCTGCGACATGCGCTGACGGGCGTGCAGCTCCATGGTGCGCAGGCGGTCTTTATACAGATTGTTGGCATTAATCTTATCGACAGAAAGGGCTGCATCGGAATTGCCTCCCCAACGACGGCAGAGATAGAGTTCGGTATAGATTCGGCCAATGCGATAATGGCGCGAGAACATCAAGCCCAAGGCATAGTCTTCGCCATAGGAAGTGTTGGGGAACTGTACCTGACGAAGCAGGGGTGTGAAGAAGGCACGTGGAGCACCTAAGCCATTGATACGCAGGGCGTTGTTAGGTCCATTCTCATCCGTCCACTCCTTATGGTCAATCAATCCAGGAGGCAGCGTGTTCAGTTCGAAGTCACACATGCGATAAGAACCGATAACCATGGCAGCCTTCTGCTTGTAGAAAGCATCGACGATGGTTTGCAGCGTTTTGGGCGAAGAATACAAGTCGTCAGAATCCAGCTGAACGGCGAAGCGTCCGCACGCAGCACTATTAATCGCCATATTCCAACAACCGCCAATGCCGAGGTCGGTGCGCTCAGGAACGATGACGTGGAGCTTGCTGCCATGAGTCTTCTGCAGGTCAGTCAGGATGTCGGAAGTTCCATCGGTGGAGTGATTGTCGACCACAATGACATTGTATTTAAAGCTGCACTTCTGCGAAAGGGCACTCTCCACGGCGTCCTTGACCGTCTTGACACGATTGAACACAGGGATGACCACAGAGGCTTCCACATCGAACTCTTGTTCGTTGAAATCGACGGTGCGATACTGGTTAGGGTCAATCAGCGCCTTTACTTCGCGCAGATGGGCTGTGCAGGCTTGCTCCATCTCTATCTGCACCTCACGGTTGCGAGGATTGACATAGTCGAACTGCTTTACGCCTGAGGCACGAAGGTCAGTTTCTTCTTCGGTATAGAGGTATTCGTTCAGGTGGAGAATCCTACCCTCACGACTCAAGAACAAGCGTAAGTCGTAAAGGCCTGCAAACTGATATTCGCGCTCATGTTCCATCGAGGCATACTGATGCAACAGCGAGGCACGCACCAGCCAAATGCTGCCAAAGTCGAAATCATCGCGCAACGAACCTTCCTGATAGTCTATCACAGGGTGTGGCTTGCGCTCGCCCTGCTCTACCGTATAGCGGTCGCTATAGACCATCGCGGCATGTTCGTCGCCAGCCACGAGCAAGAGGCGCTCCAGCATATTGCTGCCTAAAGTCATAGGCTGAGCCTTCAGACACAACAGGGCATAACGGCCAACCGTCAGTTCGGCAACCTTCATCACAAACTGGGTACTGCTCAGATTGTCAGTCACCACAAAGCTGCAATCTTGAGGGGCAACGGCCTCGTTTGCCAGTTCTTCACTAACCAATAAAAAAATATGCCTGACGGAGTTGCTGCGCCTTAACTGCTCGATGGCAGGTTCGACTTCGGCAAGCGTCCTACAGGCTATAAAGCAATCTGTTTTCTGTCTCATTATTCGGTATTAATAATAATATTAGGTGCAAAGATAATCATTTTTGAGGAATATCCATCAAAATTCCAAAGAAATTTATACCTTTGACCTTCGGTCTTAGGTAGGCTACATCTCGGAAATATCCAAATAAATTTGGTATTTCGCTCGATTTGCACTACCTTTGCAGCATGAATCCGCAAAAGAAACGACTTTTGGGACTGACACCGACGGAGTTGAAAGCTGTTGTCGGAAGTCTTGGTATGCCTGCCTTTACAGCCAGGCAGATAGCCCAATGGCTATATGTGAAGCATGTGAAAAGCATCGACGAGATGACCAATCTCTCGAAGCAGAACCGTGCCCTTTTGGCCGAACAGTATGAGGTTGGCACGTTGGCTCCCATCGATTGTCAAAGAAGCAAGGACGGCACCATCAAATACCTGTTCCCCGTTCTTTGCGATTCAGCAGCAAAGCACGCTGAAGGGCTGTTTGTGGAAACGGTGTTTATCCCTGATAAAGACAGGGCTACGCTCTGCGTTTCGTGTCAGGTGGGCTGTAAGATGAACTGCCTGTTCTGTCAGACGGGTAAACAGGGATGGCACGGAAACCTGACGGCTGCCGACATTCTGAACCAAATCATAGCATTGCCTGAGGTTGGCCAGTTGACCAACATCGTGTTTATGGGACAAGGTGAACCGATGGACAATCTGGACGCGGTTTTGAAGACGTGCGAAATCATGACGGCCGACTGGGGATTCGCTTGGAGTCCGAAGCGCATCACCGTTAGCTCTGTGGGCGTACGCAACAAGTTGAAGCGATTCCTCGACGAGAGCGATTGTCATGTGGCTATCTCCATGCACTCGCCTCTCCATGAGCAGCGTCTGCAACTGATGCCTGCTGAGAAAGCAATGCCGCTGGAGGAAACCATCGCCCTGCTGAAACAGTAT
>CACXYH010000106.1 GCA_902771785.1 uncultured Prevotellaceae bacterium | reverse complement strand
GTCGCCCCGGTAGTACATCTTCACCTTCGTGGCCGTCACCGTCACCTCTTGCAAGTTCACCTGTCGAATCTTGCGCGGTTCCAGCGCATCGTCGAGCATGATGGCACCTGTGTTACTGGCATCTATCGTCAGGGGCAAGTAGCCGTCCTCATAGCCTTCGAGCCTGCCTCGTAGCAGATATTTACAATTCTTCTTCTCTGGCTGTAGCATAAACTGCGCTTCCCTCACCGTGCCGTCGTTTCTGCGTTTCACGGTGATGGGGATGGAGTCGATTACTACGGTGCTGTCTGCCGCTAATAGTAATGAAATTCTGGCCTCTGGCAGCGGTGTCTTCAGGAAAGCGTCCTGCACGGTTCCGAAAACGAGGCCCTGCGCCTGTGCCGACATGGCGGCAATGGCGATGATGGTAGTGATGATGTTCTTTCTGCTCATAATTCTATGGTAGTTTTATCATAAAAACAACGTGTGGGGTTATTTCTTCTTCGGCATCTTACTCCAGTTATACGTCAAGTGTAGCATGAGGTAGCGGGGCAGAGTGTTGTGGATGGTCTCTGTACGTCCTTGGCCATTGATGACGATATTCGTTCCTGAGAGTTGTCCGAGAACGTCAAAACCTTCGAGGCGGGCAACGAGGGTGCCGGCGGCAGATTTTCCAAATGGATTTAGGAAGGAGCGGGAGAGCGAGACGTTCCACACAAGGTCATCGCGGTTCATGCTGCTGTCGCCGTAGCCTCGCCGGGAGAACATCTTGATGTCGGTGGCTACACTGAAGCCTTGCAGCCAACGGGGAGCATGGCTTTCAGCCTCGCGCTTCACGTTGTAGTTGGCGGTGAGGCCATATTGGAAGTTGGTGGCGTTGATGGGCGTTATGGTACCTTCTTTGTTAGTAGTGTGGCGGTATTCTATGTAGGTGGGTAGTCCGAGGGTAAGATCCTTGAAGGAGTAGGAGAATGTAAGACGGTTCTCAATGTAGTAGTTGTTGACATGTGAGAGACCGTTTATGATGTCCACGTTGCGCGAGTAGTCGCCGTGGGTATAGACGTTCATCATCAGTCGGCGGGGCTTGTCGAGCGGCATATTGTAGAAGTTGAAGAAGTAGGTCTGCCAGTTGCCCTCCACGTTCTCCGGTCTATAGGTGGTGATACCCGTCGCAGCATCGTAGGTCTGGCCTTGTGACACCTGATGACGGAAGAAACGCAGTCCACCGCCGAAGCGTTCGGAGATTCGCTTCTCGCGCCAGTTACGGTTGAGGCCGAACTGCATCCGGTGGTTGGTGGCTCCTCGCAGGTCGGGATTGCCATAGCGACGAATGAGCGGGTTCTCGTTGTTGAGTATGTTCACTTTCTGGAAGAGGTCGGGAGTCTGGAACTCTATGCCGTAGAAGAAGTCTATCGACTTGGCCCAGTCATCCCATCCAAAATTCATGTGCAGTTCTGGCGACATCGTCCAGCAGTGCTGTACAAGCGAGGTGTCAGCGTAGGTGCTGCGGTAGTCGAGCTGTTCGTTGACGTTGTAGAAGTGCATCTGGTAGTAGATGTTGATGTAACGGCCGTCCTGCTCGTAGGTGTAGCCAGGGGTGACGGCCAGGCGGTTCTCTACGCGGCGGTGCATACGGTCGTAGGCGTTCTGTAGGTCGAGTGTGTCAGCCAAATATACGTCGTTGGTGTTGTTACGCTGGCGGTAGAGGAAGCGATACTCGGTGTTGAGCCAGATGCCGTTCAGCCACGTGATGCGATAGTTGGGGGCGATACTGAAGTCGGTCTCGTGGGAAGGCGTGGAGGCATGACGGCTGAGAATGTTATTCAGCGAAGGAGTCTGCTGGTAACGTAGCTGCTGCTCCGAAGTCGAGTGGCTACGGCCGCGGTTGTAGGAGGCATTCACGTCGATGCCAGCATTGTCGCCTGATGCCAGCTTGTAGTTGATGATGTTATTTGTCACGAGGGCCAGATTGTTGCCGTCGCTCTTTGATTGTTGCAGATTGCTGTTGATGAGGGCTTGCTGCATGTCGGTGCTGAGCGAGGCAGAAAAGACGCTGTCGAGCAGGGCTGTGGTCTCGCCGTAGCGGGCGGGGCTGCTGTTGAACTGTGCGGCACGGGTGTGGGAGTCGCCTTCAAAGGGGTTGTAGTTGAAATAGGCTGTGGAATAAAGAAAGAACGGCTTGTTCAGCTGGAAGATGTTGTTGGCACTGATGTTGACAGCCGTGTTGCGGTTGTGGTAAGCTTGACGGTTGAAGGTAGAGGTAGCATCTGTGTGGAACTGCTCGGCATTGGTCAGCGTCTCGTCGGTGGAGCGTCGCCACGACACATCGAAGGTGGCGTTCTCCTTCCACCGCTTGTCTTTCTCCTCTATGAAGAGATTTGCGCCCGCCATACGGGTTTCCTGCAGCCCGCGAGGCTGGTTACTGGGCGACCATTCGCCGTCGCCACCCGGACGGCGGTTCTCGTTCACGTTATTTGCATTGGCATACAGCGACAGTCGCGAATTGTCGGTGTAGCGCATGGCGAAGAGACGGGCCAGGTAGCGGATTCCCGAGCTTTGCTCGCCTACCCGTAGCCTTTCATCGGTCTCGCTGTTGAATGGCGAACCACCTGCTACCTCAGCGTTGGCGAGCCAGCCTTGGTTGTATTCGCGCTTCAGTTGTACGTCCATCACAAAACGCTTCTTGTCGTAGTCGCGCCCCAGATATTCGTTTAACTCTGTGCTCTTGTGGTAGGTCTGTACCTTCTGCACAGTGTAGGCGGGCAGATTGTCAAGCATCACACGATTGTTGCCCTTGAAGAAATCTGTGCCGTTGAGCATCAACTCATCCACCTGCTCGCCCTGCACCAGTATGCGCCCGTCGTCTTTCAACTCCACACCGTCCATCTGACGGATGAGCGCGTCGAGCATCGACCCTTCGGGCAGGTTGAATGCATCGGCATTGAAGGTAATCGTGTCACCACGGTAGGTCATCTTAATCTTGGTAGCCCGCACCACGACCTCGCCCAGTTGGTGAACATCCTCAGTCATGCGGCTACGCTTTTTCATATAGTGCCACGGCGCATCGAAGTAGGTGTTGCGGGCGATGTGACGCACGTGGTAGTCAACGTAGGTTGTCTCATAGTCGGGATGCTCGGCACGGATGATGTATCGTTGCTCGCGGGCAGGAATGTTGAAGCGGTAGGCGAAGTCGTCCTTTCCCTGTCCTGACCACTGCTGAAACACGTGCATCGTATCGACCACGGTGGAGTCCTCGCGCATCAGGGTAATGAACACGTCCTTGATGCCAACGCGAGTGAGGGAGTTCTTGACATGTCCCCAGAGGGCAATGGTGCGCTCTTTCTTCTGAGCTTCTTGATTGGTTTCCTGTGCCCCTGCCGTCATGGCGACGAGGGCGAGGATGATTGTGATGAGTTGTCTATACATATATATATTATAGGGGTTATGAGGTTGCTGAAAAGCTCCGCCGCATCATCCCGACGAAACGGAGTGGATGCCTATAGGTCTTCTCTTGTTTACTAACTTTTATCTGCTTTATGAAATTCGCTACTTAAACATGCTCTGCTTGATGAGCTGCTGCACATCGGAGGG
>CACXYH010000105.1 GCA_902771785.1 uncultured Prevotellaceae bacterium | reverse complement strand
AAGGTGGCCGCCTTCACTATATTGCAATATATCAATCTTCTCAATCACAGGCCTATAGGGCAAGTTAAGTATGCATTATTTTAATTCATCCAACAGGTATAAATGAACCATTGGATTGCCTTGATTGGTGCCATCGTCTTTGAGACTATCGGCACCACCATGCTCAAATAGATTGATTACGATTTTTAACGGCAATCTTTAGGCAGGAAAGAAGAAAATGGCTAACTTTGCAGCCCAAGTAGGTAACTATCATAAAAATAAAGATTAACAATGAAGAGAATCATGACAATGGCAGCACTCTTGCTGACCATGCTACCTATGGTGGCACAACAGATGCAAAAGTTCACACTGAAGTGTACGACCCACCCCAACGCCAAAGAGGTGTCGCTGACTACCATCACCGGCAACGGACTGAAGAAAGACGGCATCAGCGTGGCAAACGGACAGTTCACCGTCAGCGCCGAAGCCAACAAGGACGAACTGCTCGTGGTCATCGACCGCGACAACCGCATGCAGGGCTACTTCATAGCCGATGCACCCAACATTACGCTCGACATCAACACCGACGTGGCAACAGGCTCGCCCATGAACGAGAAGCTGAGCAAGGCCGTACAGCAGTTGGGCAACATTGAGAGCCTGGAGCAGGCCAAGAGCTATCTGCTGCAGACGATGAAGGACGAGAAGGACAACGTGGTAGGAGCTTTCGTGTTCAGCCAGTTCTACTCGCTGCTTGACTACGACGAGCTGAAGCAGGCGCTGAGCCAGGACAACTACCTGACACGCCACCCGCTGACGGGCATGGCCAAAGAGCACTTGCAGCAGCTGGCACTGCGCGCACCGGGCACGATGTTCAAAGACCTGGAGGAGAACGACCCCGAGGGCAAGGCTCACAAGCTGAGCGAATACGTGGGACGCGGAAACTACGTGCTCGTAGACTTCTGGGCTTCGTGGTGCGGACCCTGCATGAGAGAGATGCCGAATGTGAAGGCCAACTACGAGAAATACAAGGAGAAGGGCTTCAACGTGGTGGGCCTGTCGTTCGACCGTGCCGCCGAGCCATGGAAGAAGGCCATCAAGGAGCAGGGACTGAACTGGACCCACCTCTCCGACCTGAAGTTCTGGCAGACCGTAGCAGCAAAGACCTACGGCATCAGAAGCATTCCGTCGAGCATCCTGTGCGACCCCACCGGCAAGATTATCGCCGTCGACCTGCGAGGCGAAGCACTGGGGAAGAAGCTTCAGGAAATCTACGGATTCTAAAGGCAAAAGAAAAGAGAGAAGCGAGAAGCCAATTGGCTCTCGCTTCTCTTTTATTCACAGGTTGTACAGCAGCCACCCCATGTAGGTGAAGAAGAGGAAGATGAGGGTGGCACCCTCCCATCGCTCAACCGTGTACTTCGTAAACGAGAATCCCCAGAGGAGCACCATCGAGACGAGCATCATCGAGATGTCGACCATCGTGATGCCACCTATCTGCATAGGGCAAATAACGGCCGTGGCTCCGAGAATGAGCAGGATGTTGAACACGTTGGAACCAATGACATTGCCAATGGCAATGGCCGACTGACCCTTGCGGGCAGCTACCACACTGGTGGCCAGTTCGGGCAGCGACGTACCGCCGGCCACAATAGTCAAGCCAATGACGCCCTCGTTGACGCCCAGCGACTTAGCCAGGTCTGAAGCGTTGCCTACGAACAGATTGGAGCCTACGATGAGGCAGGCCAGTCCCAGCACGACAAACAGGACGCCTTTCCATACGGGCATCGGCTCGGCAGCAGCCTCATCGGCATCGGGCTCTACCCCACTCGCCTTGGCTATGCGGAAGGTGTAGACCATGAAGATGGCAAAGCCAATGAGCAAGACGACGCCGTCGAGACGACTGATGGTGTTGCCCATGATGCGGAGAGAATCGAAGTTGTCGAGGCAAAGTAGCGCTATGAGCAACGAGGCCATAACAGCAAAGGGGATGTCTTTGCCCACCGTGGCGCGGCTAATCGTCATGGGAGCAACCAAGGCCGAACAGCCCACGATGAGCAACACATTGAAGATATTGGAACCCACGACATTGCCTACGGCCAGATCGGGTGTGCCCTTCAGAGCCGAAACCAGACTGACGAAGAGCTCAGGTGCCGACGTTCCAGCAGCAACAATGGTGAGACCAATGACGATTTCGGGTATTTCCATGCGGCGTGCCAGCTCAGCAGCACCTTCCGTCAGCCGGTCGGCCCCCCACAAGACCAGTGCCACACCTACTATAATACATAGGACATTGAGTATCATCGGCTATAATCAATAAGTGAAATCATAGATAACGGGCTGGTCGTCGTCACGATGCTTCACGCTGAGCCGGCTGACGCTCTTATCGCTGTTGAGCTCGGTCGTCACCGTGATTTCGTCGTGGTCGGACGTAGCACTGCTGATAATGTTTGAATTGCGTCCCAGCTTGAATAGCGAGATGAGCTGATAGGGATTGCACTCCTCGATGCCCAGCAGCAGCTGATTGACGTCGACCGTCTGGTAGCGGTTGTCGGCTTTGCTGTAGTTCAGCTTCAGGAACTGCGTGTAGACGGTGCCGTCGGCATAGCGATGCTGATAGCGCAGGCTGTCGGAGTTGTGAATGCTGTCGGGGGCAAGGCTCTGGCGCGAGCATCGAATGGCCTGCGCCATGTAGGCATTGCGAGCCTGACGATACTCGATATTGAAGGCCACCACCGACGAGTACATCTGCTCGAGGCTACCAATCTGAGTGCGGTACATCACGGTATCACCATTGGCCACGAGTGCTTCGGCGGGCTGATAGTCCTGCGACATGCGGGCCGTCAGCACATTGCCGCCCTGCTTGCGCACGCTGATGGTGCTGTCGAGGTCGTTGTAAGTAATGGCGAGTGAGTGCAGCACTTCGCCATTCTTCTGGATGTCGAGCGTCAGCGGACGATGCAGACGGTCGTACGACAGGGAAATGGCGGTGCCGTCGCTACCCTTGATAGACCTAACCTCGGCGGCATTGCCCATGCTACCGTCGCCACGGGTGGCATACTGCAAGAAGCCAAAGTTGGCCGATATGTCGGTATGTTCGGTATCGGTCACGCTGAAGATGGCTGTGCGCGAGTGGCCGGTCGTATTCTCGGAAAAAGTCACCCCAAAGGTGTAATCGGTGTAGCCCTTGCCCGACAACTGTGCCAAACTGCACCAGTTGCCATCGTTCGACTTCATGTCAATGCGCCACGGTCCATAGCTGACGAGGCGGAATGAATCGATCAGGTTGTTGGCATAGACATAAGCGTGGCGGGCTCCGATGACGGGAAATCCGGCACGATAGTTTTCCTGGTCGCTGAGGCATGAGGTCGTTGCAAGCAAACAGACAAGACCTCCACAGAGCAGTGTTTTGATTGATTTCATGTTGTTGTTTCCTTTCTTTATTAGTTTTCTGTGTTATTCGTCATCATCATCATCGTCCCAGTCGGAGTCGAAGTCGAAGGCGCCATAGCCCTCGAGCGACGGGCCGACAAAGGCATCCATTGCCCTTCGGTCTTTTTTCGTGGGACGCCCCATGCCACGGGCACGGCCCACGAAACCGCTGATGCGGTTCATCTCAAGCAGGTCGTACTGGTCTTGAGGCGTAATGTTCTCGTAGATTTCGGGCAGCAGTTTGGCGCCCACGCGCTGTTCGATGGTTTTCAGAATACGGAAAGAATAGGTGACTGGCGGCTTGCGAACGCTCACCCGGTCGCCCACCTTCACCGTGCGTGAGGGCTTCACCAGCACGTCGTTGACCATGACCCGCCCATTCTTGCAGGCGTCGGCAGCTATGGAGCGCGTCTTGAAGATGCGCGCTGCCCAGAGCCATTTGTCCAGTCTTGCTTCGTTGTCTGCCATAACTGTTCCTTATTATATACCTGTTGGTTGAATTAAATTTGTAAAATATTTATGCTTAAAAAGTTGCACATGTCATTGATTTTTAGTACCTTAGTGGTGTCCAATCCATTAAGTACT
>CACXYH010000104.1 GCA_902771785.1 uncultured Prevotellaceae bacterium | reverse complement strand
AACCTGCTTTACGGTGCAACGCTGACGCCTAACCTCGGTTTTGAGGTGCCGGCTGGCAGCAAGCACTGGACGCTGGGCGTGAATGCCGGCTACCGCCCCTGGCCCACCGACGAGCAGACTACGCGCAAATATCGCCACCTGCTTGTTTCTCCGTACGCGCGCCTGTGGACAGACAGTATTTATAAGCATTCGTTCTTCGGCATCCATGCCGTGTATAGCCACTACAACGTGGGCAACATCACCTTCCCACTGGGATTCTACAAAGAGGCACGCGACCACCGCATGCAGGGCGACCTGGCTGCCTTAGGACTGAGCTATGGCTACAACTGGCCGCTCTCCGCACGCTGGCACTTGGAGGCTGAGCTGGGAGCTGCGCTCGCCTTCACCAAATACGACAAGTACGAGTGCCGCCACTGCGGAGCCAAACTGGCTACGGAGAAGAAATTCTTCCTGCTGCCTAAGCTGGCGCTGAACCTGGTCTACAACATCGGTCCCAGACCGAAACCAGTCGTCGAAGAGCCCGTTGAGCTGATTCCCGTACAGGTAGACACCGTAAACGTCGAAAGCGAAGAGACCTTATTCGTGTTCGAGCCGAAACTGTCGGAAGTGCCCGACTTCCGCGGACGTGCAGGCATTCTGCAGACCGACAATCCCGTGCTGGCCCACATCTCCGAATACAGGCCCTACGACCGCACTCGCATCCTGCGCAAGGAAAAGGGCATGCTCTACGTGCACTTCGACCTGAACAAATACAACCTGCGCGAAAACTTCCGCGACAACGGTGCTACACTGCACCGCATCATCGACATCACGAAACAGATTATGGCCGACTCGACCAGCGACGTGAAGAAAATACAAATCGTGGGTCTGGCATCTATCGAGGGTAGCGTGAAAGCCAACGAGACGCTCTCGCGCAACCGCGCTAATGCCTTGCAGCAGTACATACAGCAGCGCGTGCCCAGCAACGACTCACTCTACGAGGCCGTAGGCGGAGGCGAGGCATGGGCAGAATTCCGCGACCAGCTCAACGACATCGTGGCCGGCAATGACCAGCCCTCGGCGCTCCATGCACAACTGAAGCAGGCACTCGACATCATCGACAACGAGGCCGACCTGAACCAGCGCGAGCGCAAGCTGAAGCGCATGAACGGCGGACGCACCTGGCAGTACATCAAGCAGAACATCCTGGCCGACCAGCGTAACTCGGGTTACCTGCGCATCTACTACGACTACGTGCCCGACACCGTGGCTGCCGTCATCAATAAGGCCAGCAAGCTGCTGCTCACCGACTGCGACGACTGTCATCGCCAAGCCCTGCAGCATCTGCTCACCGTCAGCGGCGACCCGCGCGCCCATAATGCTCTCGGCGTGGCCCTCTACCTCTGCGGTCGCCCCGAAGAGGCTCTCCCCTACTTCCGCAGTGCTGCCGCCAACGGCAACGAGGATGCGAAGAACAACCTGGAACAGATTGAGAAGAACGTGAAATAAAACAAAAGAAACAATAACACTAAAAAGGCTTTTTGGCATGCAGCGATAGCTGCTATAGCCATTTGCTCCTTCTCTGCCTGCGCAAGCAGTGAGGAGGATGAACTGCAGAGCTCCGGAAACGAACGTGGCGTAGTGAAAACGGAGTTTACCATCTCTTTCCCGCAAAAGATGGGAAATGCAACAAGGCAATCCATTTCAGTCGTTCAAGGGCAGGGCACACCTGTTTTTCGTGGCATCAACAGTATTTCACTGAGACCGTTTACTGTCAAAAAAGAAAATATCACAGCAGGAACCGCTCTTTCAAGCCCATTAACTTTCACAGGTACAGAAATTGCAAGTGGTACCCTTTACAGTTTGAATAATTCTCATCTCTATAGAGATGTTGAGATTGCAATTGGTACCAGGTCTTTCATGTTCTATGGTTGCGCAACAGCAGAAACCGCTCAAGATGGTACGCTTCCGAATGCATTGAATGGGTCTCTCACACCTAACACAACCACACCAACGGGTACATTGGCCGACATATCATTTACGCCAACGCCCATCTATGACGTAAAAGACGTAAAAGATGAAACCAAGCTGGCTGTACCCACCTATGGTAAAGTAATCGCTGCGTATTTGACCGCAATTGCCAATGCCAAAGTCGATGATACGCATACCTGGGCTAACTCATACGAACTGGGAACACTCTACACAGAGTTCGTCGGCATCAATGCCGGTTCATGGATTAGTGTACAGAAAGCTGTACAGCAACTTTACACGACCGTCTATAGTCGTACGGAGCCTATTGCTGCAAAAATACGTGAGGCTATACTGGCATCATTAACAGTAGATGACACAAACTACCAACTTGCTACCGACAATTCGGGTGGAAATGGAGCTACTACAGGCACGCTCACTTTTGCCAACTTAGATAAATATCCTGCAAATATCGGTTTACCCGACGGTGCCGCTTACGTAAAATGGGACGCTTCCAGCAAAGCATTCGCTGCTCTTACTACCTCAGATGCTAAAACTATGGTTGACAATGGTGGTATGAACTTCTCTTCTCTGAACAAGTATTGCTATCCAGCGTCGTTGTATTACAACGGGCTCAGCGATATCAAAATCTCTGAGTCATCTAAAGAGGCAGAATACAAAAATGGCGTAGAATGGAGTACCATACTAGGGACATACACAGACAACGACCCAGACGGCACAGGCGTTGTATCGTCGAAGACACGGTCCATCGCTATTATTGAACCCGTACAATATGCCGTTGCACGTTTGGACGTTGCTGTACAAACCAATAATGGCGGAAATACGTTGAAAGACAATGATAAAGACGGAAATGGAAAAGACATAACCGTCGGAAACAACTTTCCTATTACCGGCATATTGGTAGGCAACCAAAAGGCAGTAGACTACAAGTTTGAAACAACTCCTACAACAGACTTAACAGAAGCGTCGCAATTGTATACGATTTATGACAGTCAAATTCCTATAACTGAAGGTAGCATTACAAAAGATTGTAGAATGTTTCCTGGCACAATTTCCGAATCAGACTACAATAAATATTGCACCCATACCTTAGTATTGGAAACTGCAGATGCAAGTTCTGAGGACGACAAAAACAATGTAGCAATTGCCGTGGAGTTCCAAAACAATTCTGAACAAATCATTGTCGGAAAAGACAAGAAACTGATTTATCCAGGCACGAAATTCTATTTGGTGGGTAAACTAAAGCCATATAACAATGGCGGTGTCAAATATAAGTCATCACACTTGCCAACAGGTAAAACTACGGCTTCCGACATAACGAGAGCTTTCGTTCAGGACTATACCACAAAGGTAACTTTTAGAGTTCATGACTTAAAAAAGGCATATAACGTGGTGCCTGACCTTCGTAACCCGAATCTGGAAATAGGTGTTTCTGTAGATTTGAATTGGGCGGAAGGTATTACTCAAACCATAGACATTCAATAAATACCTATTTATAATTACGAAACAAAAAAGATTACAGATATGAAAAAGAATAAGAGAATTGCCATGATGGGTGCAATAGCACTCACGGCTGCAATGAGTTTCAGCGGTTGCACCTCGGAAGAGGAGGTGAACAACCCCAACTACAACCCGGAGACTGGAGAGGTGCTGACAAGCTTCGTCTTCAACGTCTCGACGAGCAACACACCTACCGGCACACGTATGACTGCCGCCAACACACAGGCCAACGTCACTTCAGCTAACGGATTCCGAGGAATTGCCAATGCTGAGCTGCTGACCTTCAAGCAGACAGCCGGAAGTGCGCTGGCCGACGGCAAGACGGTTTCCATTCCCCTTGCAGCCGACAAGCATTTTGCATTCGGCACCGTCATCGGAGCCAATAAGCTCGATCCCGTCAACGGCGACGCCTC
This sequence comes from uncultured Prevotellaceae bacterium, assembly GCA_902771785.1. GTDB lineage: Bacteria > Bacteroidota > Bacteroidia > Bacteroidales > Bacteroidaceae > Prevotella. The sequence goes on along the minus strand of CACXYH010000104.1, from coordinate 4,667 downwards.
TACCGACGTCACCAAATCGCACCGCGTGATAGAACTTTCGCTGCCTACAGAGACCAACACACTGGTATGCTATGGCAAAGCCATCAAGACCGGCACCGACATGGAACAAGGCAAGATAACATGGAACGTAAGCGACAACCTCGCCAACACGTCGTTCTCGCTCTGCAGAATCGTACCCACAACGGCAGAAGCTTCGAACCCGCTTATCTACGAGGACGCCTTCATGCAATATGAAAACCTGATGGCCAACGTGCTGACACAGATCGTAAACAGCGGAGTAAAGGCTGGAACGACGTTTAACTTCGGTTCTGAAAGCATGACACTCGCCAGCGACCTGAACTGGGGCGACTATGTCAACATTTCCAGCGATTTGCAAATTTCACCAAAGACTGTGGCACCACTCGACCCCACGGGAAACACGCCGATGTGCGCACTTGGCGAAATCCTGGGCGAGACCTTTACGACGTTCAACACCATCTATCCCAATGAACTCCGTGCAGGTAGCGGCTCATCCATTGCCTACATGATAAAAGACATTATGGTTGTGGTCAACAACGTCATCAACGCCAACCCTGTTTCGATACAAGAAGTGGTGGCTCAGGGGGTAGCCAGTGCTATCAAGGCTACCATAGAGACCTATTTTGATGCAGAAAACGACTACGCATGGTGACGGCCGACAAGCAACTGGTCAACGAAAACAGCGACCTGAACAAATTCCCTTCCGACTTCAACTTGCCGTTTGGCTCTGTCATCCTGCAGTTCCTGATTGCAAAGAACGAGACCAACACGGGCTATACCTTTAAGTATGCCTACAAGGGCACCGTGGAAACCTACGCAATGGGCGGCTCAACGACAACAACCGACGCATTTGACCCCCTGAACTACGTCTATCCAGCCGAGCTTTGCTACTTCGGCAACAGCCCCATACGCGTAACCAACGACACCAAGGTGGCTAACGATTATCCCGACGGTGTGGCAGAATGGAACAACAGTAGCAACTGGAACGGATGGACAACAGGAGGACACGTACTCTCGACGACTCGAAGCGTTGCCATGCAGTACAACATCAACTATGGTACGGCCCTGCTTGAGACAACCGTACGCTATGGCACAAACGTGCTTCAAGACAACAATGCCAACATTCAGAAGCAGAGGAAAGATGCAACAGAGTCCAACAACCAAATCGATGTATCGTCGAACGACACTCACTTCCAGCTGACCGGTATTCTCGTGGGAGGACAGGAAGCCGAAGTGGGATGGAACTACCTGGCAAAATCGACCACTCCTGGCTTCGGTGCAATGGTCTACGACAATGTAGGCACTGTAAATATTCCCAAAGCCACAGCAGCCAATGGCGGCGACAAGTCGGCAACTTGCTACACACTGCTTTGGGACAACTGGCAGGAAAGCCAGAAAAACCAGAAACAGCGTGACGTCTACGTGGCACTCGAGTTCAAAAACAACTCTGCCGGTTTCTGGGGCGAGAACAACTTTATCCGCAACGGTGCCACATTCTACATCGTAGGTAAGCTGGACCCCAACGAGGGACGCAGCACAACAGACCTGAGCGAAGGCATCACATGGCCCACCAACCAGGCCCTGCCTCCTTACGACAGCGACGGTAGCACCATCAAGCAGCGCCGTGTCTTTATACAAGATTATATGACAACGGCCAACTTCGTCATCGGTCCGACCTCGTTGCAGCATGCACTGGTAGCTGTGCCCGACCTGCGTTCCGGCCAGATTTCGCTGGGTCTTTCAGTTGATCTGAAGTGGCAGACGGGTCTTACCTTCAACGACATCGTTCTTGGTGAGTAAAAAGCAGAGAGAAGATGACATCGTCAGGCAATAAGATGAACAGGAAACAGACTTTCTACAGGAACAGCCTTGGATGCTTACGGGCATCCAAGGGCTTGACCTGTGTATGCCTGCTGCTGACTCTTCTTGCCTGCTCATCCATCGACGAAGACCTGAGCGACTGCGGCAGCGACTATGAGCTGAACTACGAACTGCGTCTGGTGACAAACATGACCACCGAGCTGCAGACTCAGCTCACCACCCAGACCGACGTGAACATCGCTCAGGCGCTGCGCACTCATCTTCAGAACATCTTCACCGACTTCGCCCACGACGTAGACCTGTCATTCTACGACACCCAAGGTGACTCCCTGCGGCTACACCACGACGAGCACATCATGGATGCCAACCAGGCCAGCTATACGCTCTACCTGCCCATGCGCCAATACATGCACCTGGCAGCAGCCAACGTGGTGAACAACAACGTGGTCAGCATTGCCAGCGACGAGCGTTGCCACACGGCAACCCTGCTGTCCGTGCAAGGTGACACCATCGCTTCGCACACTACCGGCATCTTCACGGCACGCCAGCCCATGGAAGTGCTCGAAGGCGTAGACCAGACCTTCAACGTACACCTCTACATGGCAAACTGTGCCGCCACGCTGGTGATCGACACCATAGGCAGTAATCTTGGTGCCCTCAATGTAGTATCAACAGGCTTTGCTACAGGCTTCAACATGGCCGACAGCACCTTTATTTATCCAAGCAAATCGCCCATTGTCGTCGCAGAGCAGATACAAACGAACACGTCAGACAACGGAGTTGCTTTCTGCGCTGTCAGCTTTCCGTCGCCCGAGAAGCCCACGACACGAACGGTCATCGAAACCACTGAGCCGTTCATCTCTGCCAGCAGTGAAAACAGCCTTTGGGAGTTCCGGGTCTATGCCACCACCGCAGAAGGCACCGTCACCGAGAGCCGCCTCTACGTGAACACCCCTCTCAGGGCCGGACAGCTGAAAATCATCAAAGCAAAAGCAAAGCCTGACGGCTCCATGGGCACCAACGACCAGACAGTAGGCGTCAGCGTAACGCTGAACTGGAATAACGCGGGGGAATACAACCCAGAGCTCTAATGAAGAAAAGCAACAAATCTGTAAAGTTTTAAAGCAAAAAGAAAGAAACGGATTGAAAGGTACTATATATATAATAAAGAAATGTACGCGCGTAATAGTCCTGCTGACACTCTGCTGCTGGCAGGCCTGTGCCACCAGTGAAGAGCCACAGCCTGTGCCCCCCACTGACCATGAGTTGCCCACACAGCCTAAAGACGGCACGATTGCTGCCGACATGGCTTTTTGCGTATCAACAGCTCAAGGCAGCAATACCGGCACCACCCGCATGGCAGTCGACGTGGTTCAAGGCCAGTCTACTCCGGTTTTTCGCGGCATTCAAGACATTACGCTCATTCCTTATAATGCAGGCAATAATGTGTTGCCTTTCACCATGCCCACAATGGAGCGAAAAGGAGCGACTTACTACAACTATCTTTCTACCACCAGTCCGCAGCTCTCCATCGGCACCAAACATTTCTTTGGCTTTGCCAGGGCCAAGTATCCCGACGGAACATCGGATCCGTCAGCTCCTGCTTTCATGTTCACCAACGGACGCACCATCCTAACCATACCCGAAGAGAAGAACTTGGCGGATATAACATTTGGCCTTGAGCCGATTTGTGCGAATAAGGATGCTGCAGGATATAACGTAGCAGAAGCCATGGCTAACTATCTAACTAATATTGCCAGAGTAAGCAATTTCAAAACGGAAGCTTCGACACTATACGCTGATTTTACTAATTCAGACCCAACTGACGCGACGAAAAACGGTTCTCCCATCGCTGGTTCCACAGCCAACGTAAAGAAATGGGTGGAACTATTGAAGGGAAATGTAGAAAAATTGCCTGATACAAATCCTCTTAAGACGCCTTTGACTGAAAAGATTGGAACAATCGACGAACATATTACCGGTGATGCCTACCCTGTCAACATCGGTTTGCCCGACGGCGCAGCAGCCCTGCAATGGATAGCTCAGGCACCTTCCGGCGCATCGACTGAAGAGGCTGGCACTTATCCTAAGTTCGTAGTGCTCAAAGCCTCCGACAGTGGCACGCCCATGAGCGACCATGAACGTTTCACCTATCCTTCAGAGCTATTCTACTACACCTATAGCAATGTAATGACCTCACAAAGCAGTCAGGCCGCACACTATCCTGAGAAAAACTGGTCTGATGTGCTCAAAAGCTATACTGATGGCGATGTAGTTTCCTCGCTCACCCGTTCGGTGGCTATCGAGCAGACACTGAACTATGGCGTCTGTTGCTTGGTGTTAACCTTTAAAGCGGCATCTACCACGCTGCTGGATAATAGTGAGGCCAATGGTTCTCTAACTAAAAGCATAAACCTGACAACTAACAAGTTTCCGCTGACAGGCATCATGATTGGAGGACAGTATCAGCAAGTATATCAGACGGTGGACGACACCCACCTTTACAGTTTTGCGCCGACTACAGCAGCTGGGGCTACTGAGCATATCATCTACGACAAAACCATCCCAGGGGAAATCAAAATGGAGGCTAACGATGCAGGTCCTGTCACTTCCGCTCCGGTCTATTCGCTGGTGCTCCAGACACGTGAAGAGAAGCCGATAGACCTCGTCTTAGAGTTTAAGAATAACAGCAATGACTGGTTTGCCGGCTATCAGGGGGGTATTATCTACCCTGGCACCAAATTCTACCTGATTGGTCAGGCATGGCCAAGCACTATAGATGGTGATGAGGATGTGAAGAAACGCGTATTCACGCAAGACCACGTGAC
>CACXYH010000103.1:5702-6894 GCA_902771785.1 uncultured Prevotellaceae bacterium | reverse complement strand
ACCGCAGTGGCTACCGCAGCTACCGCACCTTCAGCGTAGCCTTCAAGCAGCGCACCGGCCAGAGCGTAAAAGACTGGATCGCCGAGCAAGAGTCCGCCCTGCAAGCCAATAAAGATTGATTTTCCCCCAAAACCCTTGCAATATCCGAAAATTATTGTATCTTTGCCCCCGAAACATATAAACAACAACGATTATGACAGCAATAGAACTACGTGAAGAACTGTTCCGCGAGATGAATCCGCTGCTTGATAGCGAAACGGCTATGAAGAAGATCATTGCGTATGTAAAGGGACTGGTTGTAGCCCAGAACAAGAAGTCTGGCGCTGCCGCCCGCAAAGGCTGGGCTGCTGCAGCCAAAAAGGCTCATGCTGCAGGCGAAGACAAACAGGTGACTGTCGACGACTTTGCCGGAGCATGGGCGACGATGGACGACGACATGCTTGATGCCGCGCTGGCCAAGTTCCATAAGGACTGGGGGGGCGAAGGCACTGCGAGAGAGATAGCCGATGAGCTGCGCAGCAGCCGCGAGAATTCACGAACCGTTGAAACCTGGTAAGCCATGCTGACACGAGGAACCTATCTGCTAGATACCTGCATCTGCATCGCACTCATCAAGCAAGACCCCGCCGTGGTGGAGCAAATCCGCCGCGTGGGAGTAAGCGAATGCAAGATTTCCGACCTCACCATCGGCGAACTCTATTTCGGCGCCTACAAGTCGGGCCGTCCGGAGCATTTCGACGACGTGATAGAGATTCAGAACCTATTTGAACAGTATTCCACAAGTCATTGCATGCGCGAGTATGGCGACATTCGCTGGCAGCTCGAACGCGCTGGGCAACGCATCGACAGCATGGACCTGATTATCGGTGCCACGGCGCTGCATGAGGATCTCATCCTCGTCACCGACAACGTAAAACACTTCAGCCGCATACCCGGTTTAAGAATTGAGAACTGGATAGACAGAAGCAAAAAATAGAATTTCGAGAGCATTGGCTTCATGTCGCGCTCGTTTATAATCCCTCCGCACAGTTCATGCGGAGGGATTATTATATCCCTTAGGGGCTCCTCGCCCCTAACACCCGCGGTGTTTTCAGGTATTAGATAAATATGGGGCAATGCCCCATTAAGCAATATATGGCTCGCCCGATAGGGCACAGGCTTTGCGAGCCATACCAAAACTTTTATGGAGAGG
>CACXYH010000103.1:0-5688 GCA_902771785.1 uncultured Prevotellaceae bacterium | reverse complement strand
TTCTGATGTCAGAAGAAATGAACATCTCTTTTGGCTCTTTTTACAAAAGAGCATCTTTCTGGCGGAACAGAAAGAAAATGAATAAACGGGGCTGCGGGGGCGTGCCCCCGCGGCGAGTGGCAGAATTTACAAAAACAGTGGCAGAATTTACAAAATCTTCACTTGCAAGTCAAAAAGCCTTGCAAGTTTTGATGTTTTTTCTTATCTTTGTAGCCAAATTACTAATAACTATTATTGCAGCCTGAAAACCACAAAACCTAATGATCGATTTTATAAGTATCACAATAACAATTTTAAATAATAAACAATCTAAATTTATTTAGCTTATGAAACAAAAATTACTATTTTTGCTTGTATTGCTGTTGACGGCAACAACGGGCACATGGGCGCAGGACTACTACGCGCCCTCTACCGACGAGGTAATCATCCTGAATGAGGTTTACAACGCCTCAAAATCCGGGAATTCTTCACATAGCGCTATCGCTTGGGGAGGGACTGCCACGGCTTCTAAGAAGAAAGCTGGTGATCCCAACATGGGGGGGCAGTCAACTTCAAGTAATGTGAATTGCTATTCTGTTAAAGGAACTGGCAAAGGGAAAAATATTACGCTCTCAATTACTGGAGTTTCTAAGGTTATTGTTTATCATCAGAGAGGCAACACCGAATACATTGAACTAAGGGACGGCAGCAAGAATGGCAACATCATCGGATCAGGACAAACGGCAACATCATCGGATCAGGACAAACAAACACATTCTATACCGAAGTTGCGTTGACTGCTACCAACCAGTATTCCATTTTTCTTCATGGAACCGACGGTTCACACGATCAGGATTTTTATGTCTATGCCATCAAACTTATAGCGGCTCCTGCTGCCGCTGGCTACACCGTTTCTCTGAAGGACGGCGTGAAGGATGCCGACAAGTGGACGGTGAAGGCCGGAACCGACGGCTCCTTCCAGTCACTGCCCCTGAAGGGCGTGAAGGCCGGAACGAAGGTGAAGCTGAAGTACGACGGCGACCGCAGCATGTTGAAGGGCGTGACGGCTACAAGCGAGGCGAAGAAGACTGCCTACGAACACAGCATCACCATCGCTGTTGATCCCAGCACAACCGGGCATATAGCTACAGCCCCGGCGATGACCATCGAGTTCAATACCGGCGAGACATGGGCTGACGTAGCTGCACGCTACGACTGGCTCGACACCTACGACATTTATACTGTGTTCTACAAGGACAAGGATAATATTTTATATGGCAACGTGTATGATGCCAACGGTGGGCGCGTATATAATATAAAAGGTATAACATAAAAAGAATACAATATATGAAAACAATATCAAGATATATAATGACGCTCGCACTGCTACTCACGGCAGTCACGGGCGCATGGGCGCAAAAACTCTACCTCGATATTAATGGCACATCGGCAACGTTGAAGTGGGGCACGCCCAGTAATGGAAGTATTAAGTATGACCAGATGTCTGGATTTACTGACGAAATGGGTGGACTTCCCCAAGAGCTCCCAGTAATCCAAACCCTTACCATCGACGCATCCTGCAAGAACCATACTTTACAATCCTTGTATCGTCTGTTCGCTCGTTTTAATTCACTTAAAACCATCAAGAACATTGAGAACCTCAAGACGGAAGGCGTGACCTACATGAACGGTATGTTCAACGGCTGCTCGTCGCTACAGTCGCTCGACCTCAGCAGCTTTAATACGGCGAGCGTGACCAGCATGAACATTATGTTCAAAGACTGCTCGTCGCTACAGTCGCTCGACCTCAGCAGCTTTAATACGGCGAGCGTGACCGGCATGACCTCTATGTTCAGCGGCTGCTCGTCGCTACAGTCGCTCGACCTCAGCAGCTTTAATACGGCGAGCGTGCCCGACATGAACAGAATGTTCAGCGGCTGCTCGTCGCTACAGTCGCTCGACCTCAGCAGCTTTAATACGGCGAGCGTGACCGACATGAACAGTATGTTCAGCGGCTGCTCGGTTTTAGAAAACATATACGTAGGCGACGGCTGGAGCACTCAGGCAGTGACCACTGGCAATTTTATGTTCAATAACTGCCCGAAACTGCCGGGCTACGACGAAAGCAAGACCTCCCATGCGATGGCGAAGCTGACGACGGACGGCGGCTACCTGAAGAAGAAGTCCGAACCCGTCGAGATGACCTGGAACGAGTCCGAAGGCGTGTGGGAGTTCGACATGCCGGAGAGCAACGTGGAGCTGCAGGTGCTGTACTACTCGCTGACCGGCGTGACGCTGGCCGACGGCAGCAGCGCAGGCGGCACGGCCACACTGCTGAAGGAGGACTACTCGCCGCTGACGGCTGACGACAAGGTGAAGGAGGGCGAGCGCTTCGTGCTCCTGGTGGACAAGACCGAGGGCTACGACTTCGGCGTGACCCTGAGCACGGACGAAAAGGCCGCGATGACGGAGTTCACCGCGGACGAATATAAAGGCTACATCGACTACGCCAAGGAGCAGGGCATCGCCGTTTCGCCGAACATGGTGATGAAGTGGGTGACCATGCCCCACGTCGATACGGATGTCCTGACGATGACGATGGACATGCAGAAGCAGAAGACGTTCACGATGCTCTATCAGCCTACCGACGCCGCTACGGACGTATGGGTACGCTTCGGCGTGACGAAGGACGGCGAGGAGTCGTTCACCTACTCGCGCATGTCGAAGAACTCGCAGATGGGCGACAAGGACGTATGGTCGATGAAGATGCTGTCGTCGTTCGCACCGACGAAGGTGGCCTTCTTCACCACCGAGGAGGCTGCCGCCAACGACGCAGCAACGATGAGCAGCGCCGTGGTGAGCACGACGTGGAACAACATCACCGGCGGGCAGTACCTGCTGGTCGGCGGTAACGCCACGACGAAGGTGGCCGCATTCGTGACCGACGCCAAGTCGGCACCGCTTTACAGCGGCGAGACGGTCAACATCGACTACAACAGGGAGAACCCGGGCGTGACGTATCAGATTGCCGTGTGCCAGACCGACGAAGACGGCAACGTGACCAGTCCGGGCGCAATCACGCTGCTGGCAGCTCCGACCGCTCCAGAGGGCAAGGAGTTTACAGCATGGCGCACGCTGGAGGGCAAAGCCCCTGACAAGAACGAGCAGCTGTACACCCCGGGCAGTCAGTATTCTATCTACGAGAACATGACGTTCACCGCCGTATGGCAACCCATACAGGTGAAGACTACCTTCGCCCTGAACGGCGGCACGGGCTTCGACGCCCAGGCCCAGACAACCTACGGCCAGACACTCGCCCTCAGCGGCGAACCCACACGCAAGGGCTTCGTCTTCGACAAGTGGACGGTGGCCAAGGCCGTGAGCGAGAGCGGCGTGCTCTTCGGCAGGGGCTCTGAGTTCGACATGAACACCAAGCTGACCGCCGACATCGACCTGGTCGCCCAGTGGAAGCACGTACACGAGTACACCTGCTACCCCATCAGCAGGTTCCCTTCGCTGAAGAGCTATATGAAGTATAACGGCGTGCTGCACATCGCCGTCTGCGGCTGCGACGACATCGAAATCGTGGAACATGAGTTCAACCCCGCCGGCAAGTGCGTCTGCGGATACGAGAAGCCGGGTGCTACGAAGCTGCAGCTCGACATCGCCTACGGCAAGCTGGAAGGCACGTCGTTCACCAACTTAGCCAACGGATTCCCCGAGTTCCCGACGAAGGGCCAGGAGGTGACCGTAGAGGCATTCCACAACTGGGGCGACCTTGAGTTCCAGAAGTGGCAGTACAGCACCGACGGAGGCACAACGTGGTACGACCTGGCTGCCTTCGAAATCGTGGGCTTCCTCATCCCCTGCAGCATGCAGACACGCGCCATCTACGTCAACCCCGTACAGACACCGACCATCGAACTGGCCACCAGCCAGCACGACGACTACGCTCAGCAGGGCGGCCAGACCTACACGATGGACAACATCCTCTACCAGATGAACTACAAGCTGCCCGACGGCTACAAGCTACTTGACGCAGGCATACGCATGGGCGACAACTCCGGCATATCCTACTACGAGCAGAAGGAGCGCACCTACTCATACGACGCCGAGGCCAAGGCCATAGCCATCGGCATGCTGACGGTAGTGAGCATCCTGAACGGCGAGCCCACCACGGCCGACATGTCGGCTACCGAGAAGTACTGGGCAGAGCGCGAGAACAGCGTCCTCGACGAAATCAGCCCCCGCACACTGGCCGAGCACATGATGGACAGCAAGCCCATCAACGTCGAGAAGTACGACCCCATCTACTGGGAGGCTACCGCACAGACCAAGGGCCTCTCCGGCTCCATGGCCACCATGCCGCCCCTGCGCTTCGCACAGAAGAACAACCAGAACCACTATATCTACGGCGTCGGCTACATCCGCTACAAGGACAACAGCGGCAACGTGAAGACCCTCTACACCGACGCTGTCGCCGCTACGGTGAACAACCCGAACCAAAGCACCGTGAATAAGGAACTGATAGCCGGCGCACGCCAGGTGACTCGCGGCTTCGACGAGAACACGGCAGCCGCACGCAAGGCTCCGAAGAGCCAGCCTACGGACGAGCAGCTCGACCTGAGCACCATCACCGCCCCGCAGACCCAGCTCGTGGTCTATGCCGACGGCAAGTATAACGCCCAGCTCTCCAACGCCTACGGCTACGGCGAGACGGCCACCGTCACCGCTCCCGACGTGCAAGGCAAGACCTTCTCGTACTGGACGGCCGACGGCTCCGTCATCAGCACCGGCAAGACGCTGACGTTCACCATGAACGCCAACACCACCCTCTGCGCCCTCTATGACGAGGCCACCGTTCCTGCATTCTCTCCTGCAGGCATCACCTCCGTCACCCGCTCCAACGACGGCGAGAAAATCAACATCCAGGCCGTCGCCAACGGAACCTTCACCGAAGCCGGCTTCGTCTATAGCACCACTGCCACCGGCGACAACCTGACCATCGGCGTTGAAGGTGTCGAGACGATAGTTGCCGTGAATTACCGCAGCCTGGGCAACGAGGTGCCCGCCAGCGTCCTCGACCGGAACAACTGCTGGAGCGCACAAATCACGCCCGACGCCGCAGACGCCATCTATCACGTCCGCGCCTACACCAAGAACGGCAGCGACTACAGCTACGGCGACGTGAAGGACGTGAAGTTCTCGAGCCTGAAGAGCGGCATGAAGATGACTGCCAACATCGAAGCCTTCGAACATGGACGAGGCGCTCTACGTGGAGAACGAGAACGCCCAGCTCTATACCATTAGCAGCGTAACAGAGAGCGAGGCTGTATTGAGCGATGCCATCACCGTGGCTCCAGCTAATACACCACTGCTGGTTTACAACAAGAGCCAGACTGAGACGCTGACCTTCTTGCTGAGACCTACTACCGACAAGACACCTGACAATGTGACCGCTGCCACACAGTTTGTAGGCACACTCGAGGCTACTACCATCCCAGCAAGCGCAACTGGTGCCGACAACTACGCTCTGAACGGCTATGCATTCGTATGGGTGAAGAACGCCATCGAAGTAGGCGCTAATAAGTGTTGGCTGCATATCGCCAGTCAGCCTGCCGCTGCACGTGCTATGACACGCAGCATCGTAGGCGGCAACGGAACCACAGGCATCGATGCCATCGAGAACGTTACCATCGACAACGAGGG
>CACXYH010000102.1 GCA_902771785.1 uncultured Prevotellaceae bacterium | reverse complement strand
CATCTGCAACTTTATTTCGTTAACTAATGCTTTGATAATTAGATAGTTAGTTAAACTTTGTAATAATCCATTACCACCTAAATTGACGCAGAACCAAATCATTTTGAGATGTGCGATTTTTTTTGTACCTTTGTAGCTGACTTAATAATTGTTGTGTGACTATGAAGATATCAATATTCAAACGTAGAGGAAACAAGGAAACGCTGGTGAGGGAAGACCTCGTGACCATTGTGCGGCAGATGGCAGAAGGCGAACATCTGCTGGAAATCAGACGCTTGCGCGAGGTGTGGCACCTGATGCACCCCACGAAAACGGAAGAAGGCCTGTTCGTATCGGACTTCGATTTCAAGATGACGCTGCCGCGGCTCTGCTTCTCGGCTGAGCTGGTGCAGCAGAAGGAGAAGCTGACCATCAAGGCATACAACGGACTGCTGGTGCTGGAAGCCAACAACCTCTCGTCGTACGACGAGGCCATCGCTCTCCGCGAGAAAGCGGCCCGGCTGCCCCAGACGTTGCTCACCTTCCTGGGAGCCTCGGGCTTCTCAGTGAAGATTGTCTGCCGGGGCGAACTGCTGCCCGACAACGGAGGGGGCTTGCCTAAGGAGAAAGACGAGGTGGAGCGCTTCCACCGAAAGCTGTACCATGTGGCCCGACAAGCGTATAATGCACAGCTCGACGTGACGCTCGATGCGCTGAAGCCGCTGTTGCGGCGGACGGTTTACATCAGCGTAGACCCCGACTTGAAGTATCGTGCGCACGCCGTACCTTTCTATATCGACATGTCGGAGGCTGAGCCTGCAGGTATGGCCGGTACAACGAAGAGGCAGAGCGTGCATAAGGCCGAGCTGGACAGCTATCTGATGCCCGGAAGGACGCAGAAGCGCACCTGGGCCTTGAACTATCAGTTCGTGCTGGCAGAGGTGCTGGGCCGCTACTTCGAGCTGCCCGACGAGGAGCGCGAGGCCGAGCTGGTGATGCGGGTGGCCCAGAGATGCTTGCAGGAGGGCATTCCGCAGGAAATCGGACTGAAGTTCACGCTGCTGCATCCTGTGCTGAACCACGACCGCCTGCTGGTGGAGACGACCTTCGGCAACGTCTATGCCGTGAAGAACATGGAAGACTGGGCCAAGCGCAACAAGGTGAGACCGCTGAAGAGCGTGCCCGAAGACACGCTGTTGATGATGAAGACCGACATCTTCCTGCACACCCACTACGAGATGCGCAAGAACGTGATGACGGGCGTAGCACAGTATAGGCTGAACAACGGCGAGGACGACGAGTTCCAGGACCTGGACGACGAAGCCCGCAACGAGATGACGATGCGGGCCAAGGAACTGGGGCTGAAGTCGTGGGACAGGGACATTGCCCGATTTATCGATTCGCCCAGAATAGAGAAGTACGACCCCGTGAACGACTGGCTCGACAACCTGCCTGCCTGGGATGGCCGCGACCGCGTGGCTGAGCTGGCAGCCCGCGTGCCCACCAGCCAGCCCCATTGGGAAGAGTACCTGCACACGTGGCTCCTCGGCATGGTGGCCCACTGGCAGGGACGGCAGTCGCTGACGGGCAATGCGCTCGTGCCCCTGCTCATAGGGCGTCAGGGCTGCGGCAAGTCGTCGTTCTGCCGGATACTGCTGCCCAAGGAGCTGCGCGACTACTATAACGACCGCATCAACTTCAAGAACGACACCGACCTGAACCTGGGGCTCACCTCGTTTGCGCTCATCAACATCGATGAGTTCGACACGACGACGGCCCGCCAGCAGGTGCTGCTGAAATATCTGCTCTCCACAGCCGACGTGAAGTTCCGACCGCCCTATGGTAAGGCCTACAAGCAGTATCGCCGCTACGCCTCGTTCATCGGCACCACCAACCAGCCGAAGCCGCTGACCGACCCGACGGGCTCGCGCCGTTTCGTATGCGTAGAGATTACCGACGTGATCGACTTCCGCGACACGCTCGACCATCGACAGCTCTATGCCCAACTGAAGCAGGAGGTGGCCGACGGGCGCAAATATTGGCTCGACGACGAGCAGATTGTCAGGCTGATTGAGGAGAACGAACCCTTCCAGCGCCTCGACTCACTGGTGGAGATGCTGAGGGAGACGTTTGGCATGCCTGAAGGCGACGACCAAGGCCGGTGGTGGAGCACTACCGAGGTGCTCGAACTGCTGCAGCAGAAGTACGGAAAGTCGGTGATGAAGAACGTCAGCCCTGCGAAAATAGGCAATACCTTGGCGCGCAACGGCTTTGGCTTCGAGAGCAAGCACACCATGACAGGTGCAAAATACCTGATGGCGGAGCGCTGATGGGGCAGAAATCAAAAAGGGGGCTGCTTCTGGCGACAGAAGCAGCCCCCTTTGTTTGTATCCGTAAGGAAGAGAACTATTCAGCTTCCTCCTGGTCTATCTGGTCGTCGACAAACGGGATGCTGCTGTCAACGACGGTGACCACGACATAGTTTCCGTTTCCTACATGCTCATACTCCTGCGGATAGACCGTGATGATGGCTTCGCCCAAGCCGGCGGCCGTCACCTGCCCGTCGGCGCTGACGGTGGCCACCTGCTCGTTGCTCGAGTTCCATACCAGCCCTTTGTCTGCCGGCTCTGCGGTCAGCTGCAGGGTCTGTCCTATCTCCAGCGTGGTGGCGTTATCGGCCACGCCTTCGCCATGAATCATCATCACGTCGCTCCACCAGATGGCGTTGTCCTCTGCCTCAAAGCAGGCGCTCAGCAGCGAAACCGCGGCCGACAGCATGACGGCTGTCAGCACCTTACTAAAAATTGATTTCCTTTTCATTGTCTTCTTCATTTTTAGTCGTTTCACTTACTTCACGCGCAGCACGGCCTTGCAGGCTTTCACCCGTGAGGCGTTGGCCTTGATGCTGTGGAAGTGGTTGTCCTTCAGCACCAGATAGCTGCCTGCAGCAAAGTTGCGCCGCTCGATGACCGGCTCCAGCTGGTTCTTCGCGCCGTAGCTCCTGGCATTGGTCGTGGCGGGCACGGTGCCGCTCCGCTGGTGGCCGGGGCTGGCCACGAGGTCGTAGCTCACGCCCTTCTGTCCGATGAGCAGCACGCCGTTGTTGGCCTTGATGCCCACACGGCCTCCGGCCAGCTGCAGCTCACCGCTGCTGATGGGCACCATGCGAATGGCAGCGCCTTCGGTATAGACGATGTGGGGCTTCAGCCCTTCGGGCAGCACCACGTCGACGCCGCACGACAGCGTCCAGTAGGCATTTGCCGGCTCGACGGTTGTCATCACCTTCACGGCCTCGTAGTTCTCGCTGAGCGATGCCATCAGGGCATAGTCGTCGAGCAGGGGCAGCGGCGAGTGGATGACGGCCGTCGCGGGCAGCGCACCCTCGGCGATGGCCAGGGGCCGCTCCGTCGCGGGCAGCCAGACGTCGGTCACGTTGCTGCCGGCGGCGATGGCGCCGGCGGCAATGCCCGTCACCGCGTAGCTGCCGGCCGTGGCGGGGATGTGCACCGTCAGCGGCTCACCGGCCAGGCTGCCGGGTATCACGATCCGGTCTACCATTGCAGCCTTGGCCGCTTCGTCGGTGATCTGCATGGTCAGCGTCACGCCGCTGACGTCCTTGCCGCTCTCCGAGTCCTCTGCCTCTACGGCACAGTGCAGGCGGGTGGCTCTGTAGGTGACGCTCACCTCCACGTTGGCCTCGGGCATGAGCAGCGTCCACTGTGTGTCGCTGCCCGTCAGCGCGATGTCCTTCACCAGTGCCGGTGCGCGCCGGCGGCTTCGGGCGGCTTCCCACGAGCTGTAGGCCCGTGCCGTGACGGTCTCCACGGCGTAGTCGGCATCGGGCTTGATGCTGACCGTCACCGTCTGGCCTGACTGGGCAGAAGTGGTGGCTGTGCCGTCGACCAGGAAGGTGAGGGTCCCGTGGTCCGAGGTCCCCACCGTCAGGTTGTAGGCTGAGGCCGTCGCCCCGACGCAGAGCGTCAGGACGGCGGCGAGCCATAGTCTCTTCAACCTAATCATAGGCGCGGAGTTATTTAACAACGTACTTCTTGCCGTTCTTGATGTAGAGGCCCTTCTTCGTGGGCTTCACCACGCGGCGGCCGTTCAGGTCGTACCAGGCACCCTCGCCTTCGGTGAGGACCGGAGCAAGGTCGACGACGATGCTCAGGCGGCGTGCGCCGGCAGCCTTGGTCAGCTCAATCCAGCACTTGCCACCGGCCAGCGTGCCGGCATCCTTCACCCATACGAAGTTGTTGTGCGACAACACATAGTGGTCGGCAAGCCCCATGTCCCCGTCGGTGAACGTCTTGCTGTTAATCGTGCCCTTGAAAATGTCGGCGGGCTGGGCCTCCATCGTGCCCGTAGCGGGTATGAACACCACGTCGCGGTCGGCATCGGTCGGGTTGTAAACAATCATCGGAGTATTAGCGTCCACACTGGTCAGTTCGGCCAGGGTCACGGTGCCAGCCTGCTGGTCGGCAGCTGTCACGGTGTAGAGCTTCACGCCGGCAGCTGCATCGGCAGCGCTCAGGCTGATGGCCTGGTTAGTGATGTGCGTAACATAGGTAACGGCAGAGATGCTGAACGTGACACCCGTGATGTTGGCGGGAACGCTCTGTGCATCGGTGTCGTTGTGGTTAGCATCGCCCACAACCTTATAATAAACGGTGTACGTGCCCTGTTCTGCTGCCGTCGGGATGTCGGCAGAATAAGACTCACCGTCCAGCGAGTACTGCATTTCACCGCCATTGGCAGTACCTGCTTCAATGAGTGCCTGTGCCTCGCCAGTATAGGTCAGATTCTTTCCTACGGGGGCTGTTGTCACAGAAGCGGCAGCTTTGGCGATGGTTACGGTCAGGGTCTGAGCGGCTAAGGCGTTGTGGTTGGCGTCGCCCTCCACCTTGTAATAGACGGTGTACGTCCCGGCATCGGTGGCCCGGGGAAGACCGTCGCTGAAGGTCGTGCCGTCCAATGAGTAGACCACGGTGCCGAACGATGCCACGCCGGCGGTGATGAGCGTCTGGGCCTCGCCGCTGTATGTCAGTTCCGCTATGGCTGCGGGAGCCGTGGTCATGGTGATGTCGGCCTTCGAAATGGTGAACGTCTTAGTGGCTGTTCCGCTGTAGTCGGAGCCAGCGACGGCGGTGATGGTCACGGTAGCCGTTCCGGCGTTCGTGTTGTTCGAGTAGGCCACGGTGTAGTCGGTGTTCAAAGTGAGTGTCGTCTCGCCGTCCTTCACCTCGATGGTTGGCTCAATGGCACTTCCCGTGTAGGTCTGGTCAGCGATGGCCTGGATCCAAGCGTCCTGCAGGTTCTTCGTATAAGTCACCACTACCCATACGTTAGCCTCGGGCATGGTGAACGACCATGTGCCGTTCTCTCCGGGAGTCACGGTGATATTGTCCAGAAGTTCGATAGCGCGCCTCATGCCGCGGGCATCGGCAGATTCCAATCCGGTATAGGCGCGAACGGTCACGTCCTTCGTCGAGTAGCCCTCAGCGGGTGTCACCGTGACGGTCACCACGTCGTCCTTCTTAGCCTTGTCGGCGGCAGCACCGCCAACGGTGAACGCCACCGTGCCGTGTGCTTCACTGCCGTCGGCCAGCGTCAGGTCGTACTTCGTGGCTGCGTCAGCAACGGTCACGGTGCATGTAGCGGAGAAGTCGTCCGAGGTGTCGTCGGGGGTGCCATTGGTGGCTGTGGCGGTGATGGTAGCGGTGCCTGCGGCCACGGCGGTTACTACGCCGTCAGCCACGGTGGCCACGCTGGCGTCGCTCGTCGTCCATGTCACGGTCTTGTCCGTAGCATTGTCGGGGGCTACGGTGGTGGTCAGTGTCAGCGCATCGCCGCCTAAGGTCATAGCCGCCTCAGTCTGCGAAAGGGATACGCCTGTAACCGCAACTGTGGTTGGGTTTGCATATCCATATACATCAATTTTTGTAATACCTTTAGACGTATATGACAAAATGGGTGTGCCATTTACTTGCGGTGTCTTATCCTCTTCTGTGGTTTCTACAACGAATGGAGCTTCGCTGTCTGTAGCAGTACGATTGGCGTCGTCATAGAATATACATTTGGTGATGGTATATCCAGCGAGGTATGCTGAGCTCCCTCCTGCAGTATAACTGAATGAAACGGTTGCCACATTCGCCGTACTGTAGCTGGCTTGCTCTTTGGCTGTTGCTGTAATTGTGGTCAGCAGCGTTTCCGTCTGCGCCATTGCGCCCGTCGCTGCCATCAGCAGGAGGGCGACGATTGAAAAAATCTTTTTCATAATTTTGTTGTTTTTAATTTGTTGTTGTTTGTTTTTCTGACCATGCATGAGACAGACGTACGGCCTCACCCCCGCCCCCTCTCCAAAGGGCGAGGGGAGTGAATAGCAAACCGCCGAGGCTCTCATCAGTTGAGAATCTCGGCGGATAAATGCGTGAGGGGGTGGACTTATAGAAGTCCGTTCATTCGCATCCACTCCTTACCTTTCGGAGTGTAGGTGTAGATGAGGAAAATCAGGCATGGAACGCCCAAAACTAATGCTCCTAAATAAACTCCCATATTACTTGTCCTTTCTTAAAGCATGTTATGCTGGCGCAACCAATGCTTGCCGCTTGGTGTTAGGCAGAACAAAAGGAACAAAATACACGGTACTCCGTAAACAAAGAAAATAAGATACATTCCCATAGTTTTACTCCTCCTTTTTCCTTTTCTTATTTGTTAATACTAATCCTACTATCAGTGTCGAGACAGCCACGACCGTTCCAACAATATAAATTGTAGAACCATCGTCCATATCCTTGAACAAGGATGCTATTACAACACCTGTCGTAACATATTTCGAAATATCCAGCAGATATTTACCCAGATTCTCTATCCAAGTGTTCTCCATCTCTGGCTTCTTTTCGGCCGTCTCCAACTGCTTGTTCAGTTGCGGCTTCTGCGGCTTGGATTTCTCGCGTCGTGTAGTCATAAACTTGCGTCGTTTTACGTTTCACGGTGCAAGGACGGTGCAAGCCGAACACAATGGAACTCGTTCCAATTGCTGAGGCGCAGCCCGTTCTCGCAGCCTTTCGGCTGCAAAGTTACAACTTTTCTGCGAGATAATCGCAGAATCCCCTCAGATTTTTATATCCGTCTGTCTCAGTATGTCAAAGATCGATTTAGCGAGTGGAAATGCAAACGTGTTTGCAATTTCCCGAGCGCGGAGATCTTCGGGCTTTAGCCCAAAGATCGCGTTGCGGCTGAACTTGCCAAAGGGCATGGCCTTACGGCGGGTGGATGTGTAGAAG
>CACXYH010000101.1 GCA_902771785.1 uncultured Prevotellaceae bacterium | reverse complement strand
TAGTTCATAATGCTGTCAATGGCCTGCTCGGTGGCAGATTGTGCACGCAAGCCCATTGGGCAGAGCAGTAATAGATATAAAACAAAGTGCTTCATATAGATTCTTATTGATTTTCAAATTCGTTTATCATGGCTGTCAATTCACAATCCATAGCGGCCATTTCGCAGTCGATACACACATCGGCTTCAGCCTTTGCAAGAGAAACATCTTTTACACTCGCAATGACATTTGTCATAGTCTTGGGCGTTAGTTTCTTCCTTTGAGCGGGGCGCAGATTCACCTCTGCTATTTTAGGCTGTTCTTTTTCTGGTTCTGCTTCTGGCTCCACAGGCTTGGGGACTTCTACTTTTGCTACAACATTTGATGGCTCTTCCTTCTCTTCTGGAATCATCGTTTCCACAAGAAAGAAGATGCATGCAATAGCGGCAGCTGCACTCATAGCACGAAAAAACCATAACTCCACAACTTTTACTCTTGGTGCAGATACCCATTCTGTTGTAGAAATCCGCTCCATCACCCTGTCCTCAACCTCCTTTGGGAGTTCAATCATAGGGCGACGTTCCTTCCTCCGATGCATTACCTGTCGGATTGCATCGTCTTGGGGCTTTATGTCATTTGATGTTTTCATCTGTTCTTTTGTAATTCTTTTCTCAGTCTGTTTCTGATTCGTCGTAGTCGGCTTGCCAGTATACTGGCCTCGCTGTCGAGTATGTAGGCTATCTCCTTCAGAGGCATATCGTCTTCGTAGTAGAACCGTAGGAGCATCTGGTCGTATTCTGGCAGCAGGTCGATGGCTTTGTCAAGTCTCTGCATCTGCTCTTCTGTAATGTCAGCCAGCCAATCGTCTGTATCAGCCTCTTCGGCATATTTCAACAGCCTTTCGTCTTCGTCCCATGAAAGAGTGGGAAGCCGTCGTTGCTTCATTCGTCGAAGAGCCTCATGGTATGCTATGCGGTGGAGCCAGGTAGCAAAGGATGCCTTGCCATCGTCATACTGATGAAGCGAACGATAAGCAATAACGAAGGTCTCTTGCACCACATCCTCCGCTTCTTCGTGATTGCCGACAACACCCTCGATGAAAGCCAATAGTGAGCCTCCATGTCGGCGCATCAAGTGGCGGAACTCTTCTGTCTCGCCGCTCAGTATGCGCATGATGAGTGTTTTGTCTTCAGTTTCCATCTACATACATATAGGCACAAAGGTAAGAAATATGTCGCACAATGCCGAACTTTTTCATCTTTTTATCTCTCGTCCGACATTTCCCTATTGTATTCCCTTACGGACTTGCCGCCCATGAAGCGATAGGTAAGTGAGAGTTGCAGCGCACCACGGTTGTTGCTCTTCCACGAACTGAAGTAGCTGGTGCTTTGTATGGCAGGGGAAACGACGTATGTCTTATTGATGCCGTCGCCCCACTTGAGGGGCGCAACGGCCACGAAGTTCACGGCAAGGCGGTTGTGGAAGAAGGTCTTGTCGATGGAAAGGTAGAGCGCGTCATTTTTGTAGTTGGTCGAGTAGGTCTGCGGCGTGACCAGTTTGTTGTTGTTCAGTTCGTAGGACAGATAGGTTGTCATGCCCAACTTGCGGCTATAGTATTGCAATGAGGTCTTGAAACGGAACTCCCTGCCTTGCTGCTTGAAGTCCTCGTAGCTGGCCCTCGGCAGAGCAAAGAGCGCGTCGGCCTTATAGACAAAGTCCTTGGCGAATCGTTTGGTGAACGAAACGCTGGCCCACGGCGACAGGTAGCGGGAATTGACGTAGGTGCTTGCCACGTAGTCGCCCTCCATGCCGCTGGGCAATAGACCGTGGCGAATCTCGGTGAAACTGGTAATGGTGTGGGGCGCGTAGGTCACGCCGGCCTGGGCGTTGAAGCACCACCACGCATCGAACCAGACTTTCCACTGATGACTGACGCTGGGGCTCAGGAATGGATTGCCGCCGCTCCATGTGAGCGAGTCGGTGAAGTATCCGTAGGCCGAGGTCTGGCTCTGATTGGGGTGGCTGATGCCGTAGTCGTAGTTGAAGCGTATCCAGTTCTTTGCCGTCAGTTTGTGCCAATACATTGCGCTGACCGACCATACAAACTGGTTATCTCCAATGCCGTTACTCCACACATGAATCTGCTCCAGCCTACCGCCGACGGATGCCGTGTTATGACCGATACTGTCGAGCCGTCCCCATAGGTTGAACCACCCGTTGTTACGAAGAAATCCGTTTGTGTTCAGTTGCCGACGGCTGTCATAGTCTTTGCGCTCATAGTCTTTCCACGTGTTGTGATAGCCGAAACGCAGTTGCAAGCGGTCGGCATACCAGTTGCGCCGTGCCTCAGAACGTAAGCGGGTATAGTGCATGTGGTCGTTGTAATGGTTGCGCAATGTGAAATTCTCTCCGCGCTGGAATGTATTGTCGGGCGTATTGCGGTTATACACATAGTTGAAATCGGCATTGTAACTCCACTGCCCCGACCGCCCGCGATAGAACAGTGCGGTGCTGTGATTGTGATTGCTGGTATTGTTCTGGCTATGCACGTCCAGCGTGTCTATGGTTCCGTTGCTTATGTACTGCTGCTCCAACAGGTAATTCAACTGGTCTTTGTCCCGATTGTAGTCATAGATATACGACCACGACAGAGAGTGGTTCTTGTTCAACTGGTAGTCCACCGACAGGTTCACTTGGTAATTCTGGCTCTCCAGCAGCATCTCGTTCGTGTCCTTGTCGTGCAGCACGCGCTCTGTCATCCCATGCACGAGATAGGTGCGATCATACCACTGTTGCAACACGTTCCGATTGTTCGACTTGCGCACCACATCGGCCACGAAGTTCCAATTATTCCGCGTGTAGGTGACGGCTCCGTCATTCACCAGAAAGACAAACTTCCCCGAGTTCGGCCCTGCCGGCATCAGCCGGGTACTGGCGTGCAGGTTGCCCTCATAGCCCTCGTAGTTCTTCTTCGTCACCAGGTTGATGAGTGCGTCATAGCCCTCATACTTTCCTTTGGGTTGGTCAATAATTTCCACCCGTTCAAACCTCGCATGGTGCAGATTCATGACATAGCTGTAGCCCTTCTCCAGACTATCCACCAGCACGATGATATTTCGCTTGCCGTTGTACTCCACGCTGTTGTCCACCGCGTTCCACGTCAGCCCACGAATGTTCCCCAGCATCTGCGCCGTGTTTCGCGCCCCGCGCCGCATCTCTTTCGTGATGAACGCCGTAGTCCTGTCACCCTCCGTGCGAACGCTCGAAGCCACCACGCTTACCTCCCGTAGCGATTCATTCCATACAACGGAATCCGTTTGTACTTGCAGCGTGTCCGTCGTTTGCGCCATTGCTGATGTCGCTGTCATCAGCATGGCCACCAAAAGTTTTGTTCTCTTTCTCATGTCAGTAAAATTATTTGATGTTTCTACTGACATATAGTATTCCCATTGGAAAATATGTCGCGACATAGACAGTTTATTTCTCCTATACACTTGTAGCGTCTCCTTTCCCCCTGTAAGTAGAGACTCTGCTCCTCCAGCGAACCACTCCTGCTCAATAAGTAGCGACGCTGAGCGTGTAGCGATGCGCTCCTGCCCTGTAAGTAGGGCCGCTGAGGGCTTGGAGGCTGCTTCGGAGCCTGTAGGTGAGTCCCTCTGAGGGCGTAGAGGCGCTACTTATCAGTGCGGTGAGGTCGTCTGGATGAGCATGGTGTTCTCAGTCTCGAAGACTTGCAGCCTGTCGTCAATCTGCTGCGATTCCCGAGCAAGCTCGCCTACCCGTAGCCTTTCACGTCGTCGTGATTCTTGCTCTGGCAAGCGGCAAAGCCGAGCGGGCGTTCGCTAACTTCGATAGTTACGAAGTCGTTAAAGTTTTCTGTGCCATAGTTGTCTCTAATTTTTGATGTGAATAAATTTGTTGTTTCTAAATGTTTGATGTGTCGATGGCTCCGTCTGTGGGAGCCGAGGTTTTGCAATGAGTCCTTTCTGTGCCTTGCACCGTCCTTTCTTTTTTGAGGGTTAAACAATCTGTTTACTATTCAAGCCGTTACTAAGAAAAACCTCCCCGCCGCCCGTCGCGAACAGGCAAGCGGGAAGGACACATCATAGAAACAACGTGTTTTATTTCTGCTCTTCTTGGTCGATGATTTGCAGGATTTCTTTGATCTCATCGCTGCTTAGATTCTCTCTCTTGAAGCATGTGTCATTGACAAGTGAGAACCATTCGGGATTAGTCAGCCAGTTGAATGCTTTGCGGATGTATTGGAGTAGTTTCATATTGGTATGTAGTTTATTGTCTTATTGTATCTATTATTAGTGAATCTGATTCTGCCTCCAGACGAGGCGTCACCTTCACCAACTTCATGCGGACGGAACTACAATCATCGTCGGCATAGACAGTAAGGTAGAACGCGCCGGGTGTCTGGCTGGGCGAAATGGCCTGTATCCAACGGTCGAAGCGGTAGGTGGCTACGAGATTG
>CACXYH010000100.1 GCA_902771785.1 uncultured Prevotellaceae bacterium | reverse complement strand
TTGCTAGCAAGAGGAAATTTTGCAGTTGGGACGAGAACACAAGAGACAAGGTATTGGGAATCAAAAAAACATGTTAATATTATTGAGCGTCTGCCCTGTCGACGAGGGCGTCGTTTTCACTTTCCAAAAGTTTCCGTAAGCCTTCGGCCACCATGAGGTGGTCGTCGACAATAAGCATGTGAACCATCTATTATTTCAGGTGTTGGTTTTTGATTTCTTCAGCAATGCTCTGAAGCATGATGCGCATGGTGGCCCTGTTGAGCTCTGCGTATTCCTCCGTCCAGTCGCGGGTGATCGTCTTTCCGCTGATGCTCACTTTCTCTTTGTCCTCCATGTATTCCTGATAGGCTGCTTTGGCCAGTGTCTCGTTAGGATACGTCTCGCTTATGATGAAGCTGGCCAGCACGTCGCCGTTGAAGGTAGCCGTCCACACCTGCGTCATCGTGACGCCTGCAGCCGTACCCTTCACCGTGAGTATCATCTGGTTGCCACTCTCCTTGAAGTCGGTAGTGTACTTGAAGTCCAGGTTCTCGATGTCTTCGGGCCTCACCTTGTCGTCGTCATCGTCACCGCATGCTGTGAATGCGAGGCTGCTGAATGCAACCATCAGTGCAAGAAATAAGTACTTTTTCATGTTTGTAATTTTTAGTGGTTATTAAAAAACATTATTCGGGCACAAAGGTACGTACTTTATTTTTAATGGGCAATCCCCCATTTGTGGGTTTCTGTATCTGTGCCTCGAGCCACCCCTACTTGTTCCTTGGCAGTTCTATATTGATTTCCGTGCCCTGTCCGGGCTGTGAGAAAATGTCCAGCTTGCCGTTGGCAGCGGCTACGCGTTCTCTGATGTTCTGTAGCCCGAAGCCCTCGGGGCCGTCGGCTATGCCGCTGCCGTCGTCGCTCACGTTAATGGCGGTGAAGTCGGGTTCGGCCATGAGCTGCACGCTGATGTGCTGGGCCGACGCGTTTTTCACGGCGTTGTTCACGAGCTCGTAGACGATGCAGTAGATGACCTCCTCCTGCGGCACGTGCTCCTCTTGGCCCATGTACGCGAAGCTCACGTTCTTCATCGAGTGGCAGTAGTCGCGCAGCGCCGTGCGCAGCCCGTAGCGGCGCAGTGAGTCGGGCAGCAGGTGGTGGGCCACGTTGCGCATCTCGCCAATAGCCTCGTCGGTCAGCGCCAGTGCCTGCGGGTCGGTCAGGTGCTGGCGCAGGGCGGTGAGCGTGCCGCCCAGCCGGTCGTGCAGGTCGCGCGACAGCCTGACGCGCTCTGCCAGCTCGCCTTCGAGCTTCGCCTGCACCATGGCGTTCTTCTTGCTCAGCTTGACGCTTCGCCACATGGCGAAGAAGAGCAGGGCCACGAGCAGCAGCAGCGTCGCCACGAGCAGTCCGCCCCACAGGTGCAGTTGCTTCTCGCGCACCAGCTGCTCTATCTCGGCCTGTTTCTTCTCCGTCTCGTAGAGCACCTGCATCTGCGACAGCCCCGACTGGTAGTGACTGGTGGCAAAGCGCTCCATACCATTATATATATGGGCCACATACTCGCGTGCCTGCTGCCGCTCGCCCAGCTCGATGCAGGCCTGCGCCAGCAGCACGTAGGCGCTCAGGTCGTCGTAGGTCTCCACCGTGTCTGATGCCAGCGCCTGCAGGGCGTAGTCGCGTGCCTCGGCCCACTGTCTGCCTGCCAGGGCAATTTCGCTGCACAGGCTGTAGACGTCGGCCCGCTGTTCGGCACCCGTTTCCTCACCGATGAGGCCCAACCCCTCCTGTGCGTAGGCCCTTGCACGGGTGAGGTTGTTGCGCCCCTTCAGCTGCACGCGGCCCAGGTCGCAGAGCGTGGTCAGGTAGTCGTTGTGCTCTTCGTCCGTGTGGTTGCGGTAGTATTCGTAGGCCTTCATGGCCGCCTGCTCCGCCTGGTCGTAGTCGCTGCCTATGTAGACCTTTGCCAGTCCTTTGCAGGCCATGGCCACGAGCAGCGAGTCTTCGCTCTGCTCTCCGTATTCCACGGCTTTCTTGAAGTTCAGCAGTGCCTCGTCGTAGTTGCCCATGCTCATGTAGAGTTCGGCCATGTTGTGAAAGAGGATGGCCGACGACTCCAGCCACTTGTATTTCTCGAAGATGGGCTGCGCCTTCTGGTAGTAGGCAATGGCCAGATGAGCCTTGTCCTGCATGTTGTATAGGTTGGCAATCGAGCCGTAGAGCACCGCATAGTTGTCGTCGATGGTACTCTCCTGGTAGTTCGAGTTGTTGCGCATCGAGTCGGTCAGCGCCAGCGCGTGGTTAAAGTAGCCGAGCGCCGTTTCATAGTCGCCCGTGCCGTAGGCCACCAGCCCCAGAATGCGCAGCGCGTCGACCCTCGTGTTCTGCCAGTCGTGGCCGTAGCTCAGCGCCACAGCCTTGCGGGCGTAGTCGGCGGCGCGTCGGCCGTTGGTGTTCAGGTATCCCCACATCAGCTCCTTGTATGCGTTGATGCGCTCTTCGTCGCTCAGTGGTCGTTGGGCGGCCAGCACCGCCTCGAGCGAGTCTGTCTTGTGCCCTCGGTGGTCGCTGTAGGCGTTCAGCCTGCTGAGTCCGGTGGTCAGCGCGAGTAATGATAAGATGATGAGTTTAGTTTTCATGCATTTCCGAAGTTTTTGTTGCAAAGATAGCGTTTTTTTGCCACAAAAGCAAGCAAATTGCAAGAAAACCCACATTTGGGGACTTGTGCGGCAACACAGAAATCATTATTTTTGCAACCTGTTATGTTTATTGTTTAACCATTTAAAATGTAAAAGCGTATGAAAAAGCTATTGATGATTGCCTTCATGGCATTGATGAGCACCACCATGTTTGCACAGCAAGGCGCTACCTGGGTGGGCGCTAACGTCAACTACGGGCTGCACTCCGACTACAAGAACCTGGGTGTGGGTGCCAAGGTGCAGTATGAGTTCATCGACCATTTCCGTGCCGAGGCATCGGGCAACTATTTCTTCAAGAAAGACTATTGCACCATGTGGGATGTCAACCTCAATGTCCACTACCTCATTCCGGCCGGTGGCCTGACCATTTATCCGTTGGCAGGTGTGACGCTGCTGGGCTCTGAGGTTGAGGTGATGGGCGTGAAGGCCAGCGACTCCAACCTGGGTCTCAACCTGGGCGGTGGCGTAGAGTTCCCGCTGACGGAAGCCATCAAGCTCAATATCGAGGCGAAATACCAGATTGTCAAGGACTGGAATCGTCCGGTCATTTCTGCCGGCGTAGCCTTCGCCCTCTAAGTGCCGCACGCTGAGAGCATAATAAAGCTCGGCGCCTTCGCAATGAAGGCGCCGAGCTTGCTTTTAACATGTACAATTCTTTTTTTGCCGAGACGGAGAAGTTTCCTTGAACGAAGTGAAAATACTTCGCGACTTTTGTAGCAAAGTTACCGAATTAGGAAAGATTATGAAGAATGTTCCGATTGAGGGATCATTGTTTTTGCAGTTTTTGTGCAAAAGTGAATAGATTATCAGAAAAAAATTGTATATTTGCACCCGTAGAACATCAAAATGACGCAATTATGTCAAACAAAGACAGAGCAGACAAGTGGCTCGACATCGTGGCTGAGGACCTGAGCGTGGCTGAACTGCTGTTCAACAACGGGCATTGGCTCTACACAGGTTTCATGTGTCATCAAGTCATCGAAAAGACCTTGAAAGCCTACTGGTGCGTGTGTCGCGACGATGACCCGCCCTACCTTCACGATCACGTAAAAATAGCCAAAGGATGCGGTCTCTACACAAAGATGAGCGAGGAGCAGAAAGACTTTCTCGAAGGTATTAAACAGATGAACATTGAGGCACGCTATCAAGAATCAAAGGATGCTGTGGCACGCACACTCGACCGCGAGACCACAGCCATGATATTAGAAACCACCAACCAGTT
Source organism: uncultured Prevotellaceae bacterium (assembly GCA_902771785.1). Lineage (GTDB taxonomy): Bacteria > Bacteroidota > Bacteroidia > Bacteroidales > Bacteroidaceae > Prevotella. The sequence continues at coordinate 960 of CACXYH010000100.1, read as the reverse complement.
GTACTCATGGATACTCGAAAAGCTACAGGAAAGGTCATCGATCCGATAGACTTCACGCCCGATACCATACAGGGCATCCTTCCCAAGGAGTTCGCCCTGGAATTGGTGCGCCGCTACAAGGAGGCCATCGCGCCAATCTTCGACCCGGCGATGAAGGTGATGATGTTCGGCTCATATGCCAAGGACTGCCCCAACGAGTGGAGTGACATCGACGTGGCCGTCATAGTACCCAAAGTTAATAGGGAAAAGTGGTGGGACACTGCCGTCTCTCTTGGTCGTGCCACACGCGACATCAGTAGCTACATCGAGCCCATTCTCTTGGAAAGCGGTGAAGACTCGCCCATCTATCGTGAGGTGATGCGCACGGGCGTAGCGGTGTAATATATATGGAAAGACAAAGAGCGGGAAACCGAGGTGATGGTCGTGAAGGCCAGCGACTCCAATCATAGCTCGGCGCCTTCATTGCGAAGGCGCCGAGCTTGCTTTATCAGGAGAGCCTGAAATTAGACATACGGATTTTAACACAAATATCCTGGAAAATGAATTCGTCATTATTTATAATGTGCGCAGGCGAGCGCAGCGCGGGCGCAGTCGACCCGCGAGCCGTTAGTTCGTCGGGCACGAACCGGCAGTAGGAGGCTGACGAACCGGCAGTAGGAGGCTGACGAACCGGCAGTAGGAGGCCGACGAACTGCCGGGTCGAGACCTGCGTACGCAAAAGGCTTTTATTTGGTATTTTTTTCAGCTGTCGTTGCGTTTTCTATGGTAGACGAAAAAGTGAGTTGATGCACTCGTTTTCAGTTTACAAACGGTTTATAAGCTTTCTGCTGGCGCTGACCTGCCCATGCCGGGCGTACGAAGAATTCCGGAGGGCGCATCGCTGCGGCCTCCAGAATCACCCGGGCACTATTTACTAACTTTACTACTCGGCTTTGCCGCTTCGCTTGCGAAGAACTTTAC
>CACXYH010000099.1 GCA_902771785.1 uncultured Prevotellaceae bacterium | reverse complement strand
CCGTCATTCCGTCATTCGTCACTCTCAGCGTCCTTTCCCACTTGCAAAGATAATAAAAAAAACAAGGATTTGCAAGAAAAACGGCATTTTTTTTTGCTGTGGCAGGTTGAACTACCATCCGTATTGCTGCCAGCGGATGATGTTGTTCCACTGCATGTGCTGGATGGCGGTGTTCCATTTGGGTTTGGTATTCGCGTAGATGGTAGATGGATGTTCTTTATTATTAACATGCTTATAAAGCTTCTGAAGTTCTGAAATGCGTTTTGGCCCAAAACGGGTTGCGTTTTGGGCCAATTCAGCATGCGATTTGGCCAAAACACAGAGCGTTTTGGGCCAAAACGCAACGACAGCTTGCCATAAACCGCATCTTGAAGGCAGCCGCTTGACTGTGATTAGGGAAGCATAAAAATGAGGATGTGCCTATTTTGACACACCCTCCTCTTGGCATAAAAACATTCTGAAAAATGTGTTCTGCTTACTTCCACCAGAATTCATCCACGAACTTTCCCTGGACATAGTCGGTGAACCGCAGGTTCTCGTCGGCAATGTTATGCCGCTCGGCCACCGGCTTGAACGAGCTGTCGACCAGAATCTTGCATGCAGCCTCGCCACGAGTGGCGTTGAGCTCCATCCACACCCCGTTCTTCTTCACCTCGATAATAATGTTCTTTATCTGCTCAGGAGTAGTGTATTCGCCCTCAACGGTGAATGTGGCCTCGGGCGCAGTACGTCCGGCACCCGTGTTATACATATTATACTCGCCGTTGGCGTTGGGAGTCGTCTGTCCAAACACGCTGTGAATCTCCACGCCTTCCGGTTCGCCTGCACCTCTGACCCTCAGCGGAAGCACGCCGCCGGCGCAGATAAGCTTCAGGGTCGTTTTGCCGCCCTCAGCCTTCACCACATCAAACACCACGTCGTTGAAGTCGAAGTCGCCAGCCTCAACAGCCGACAAGTCCTCGCCAATGACACGATACAGGGTCTCATCGCCGCTGAAACCAGGACAACAGGGCGTTTCCTCGATAGTGATAGCGGGCTTTCCGGGCGTGAAGCCTGCGGCAAAGATGTTTTTATCCACGCTGAAGCCATCCTGTTCGAAGATGAACTTATGGGCCTCCATGCCGTCGTTGCCCTGTGCGAAATGGGTCTCTGCCGAAACATACAAGTGTCCGCCATAGGTCACGGCACCCCAAGTGTTCTTCAGCGACTCCTCCCTGACGATATTCTTGGCCTGGAACACAGCATATCCGCCTTCTGTGGGGCCGAAGATTCCGTATTCATAGCTGTCGCCCACAGCGCCGCGTCCGCTCTCAAGGACTGCGGTCTCTGTGACCTTAAACAGCGAGCCCTGCCCCATCACAATCTTAAACGGACCGGAAATGGCCTCCGTACTGGAGTCTCTGCCGCCGTAGAAGTTCTTTGTCAGCACGCCGCAGCCGGCATCCATCTTGAATGCCCCGGTCACCGACGAGATGTTCATCTCGAAATTGTTCTTCACCTCGAGGAAGCAGTTGTTGATGACGTTAGCGCTTCCGCCCACGTAGGCATAATTCTCCGTGGTCCAGTGGCCGTTGTTCACCCAGCCGGAATTGTTGCTGTTAATGGTAGTAGTGGCAGTGACCGTCCACTCAGCATTGTTCTGCACCGCACCGGCATTCACCACGACAGCAGTCGCGTTGATGGTGCCGTCGTTGACCACCCTGCTGTCGTTGCTCTCAGCGTTCACACTTTTGGCCGTCAGCGTGCCCACGTTATAGACGAAGCTGCTCGTGTTCACCTCCAGCGTTCCTACGCCGACGGTTCCATGATTGTACACCTTCGTGGCGTTATTGGCCTTGAGCATACCGGCCGTCTCGAGCGTAGCGCCCTCGGCAATATAGATGGCAGCCACATTGAAATTCAAGGCACTCACCTCGCCCAGCTTCAGGGTAGCCCCCTCAACGAGATAGATTTCCGAACGATTGTCGGGAGCAAACTTAGGGGCCTCCGCGTTGGTATCGTCGGCCGACAAGTCGACGGTTCCCGTCACGTAAATCTTGCTGGCGCCCGCCCACGTAGAAACCTGTGCCGTGCTTTCGTCAATGAAATAAGAGCCAGGGCCTGCTCCCGATGTAGGAAGCTTGCCGACGCCTGCCGGCACCTCAGCCAGGAATTGGCTGGCATCGGCGTCTTCGGGGAAAGTAACGGTCGGTGCTATTGCCCCTTTGTACGAAGCATAGTCACCCACAGCGCGGGTGCCAGCAGCGCTCTTGCTACTGAATCCCCAATCCACACTGGCATCCACCTTTCCAAATGCTTTCTCGAAGGCAGCAGCATACTGGTCGTTGACCGCACGCACAATGTTCCCTTCGTTGAAAGCGTCGTCGTGGCTGCACGACGCTATAGTCATTGCCCCCACCAAAGCTGTTACGCTTACTAAAATACCTAAAAAAAGTTTCCTGTTCATAAAGTTCCTCTTGATTTTAATGATTAATAAAAAAAATTACATGCAATACACCTGGTTAGTAGAGTTTTGCAAATATACGGAAAAAGAACTGTTCCGCAATGAAAGTGGTAGTTAATAATCATTAAAAGCACCAATAATAGGCCAAACGGACGATGCGCAAGCAAGCAGAACCGCTACGCTGAATTCTGCGCATAAATGTTAAATACTGCTGAAAGTTTGGCGATATGGACTATTTCTTGTGCATAAAATTGGAGGTTGGCGAAAATATACTTATCTTTGCTGCGAAAATAACGTTGCATCTTTAAAGAAACAATAGATATAACAAAAACATCTTATGAAGACAAGATTCAAGAAAGGAGCCAAGATTTTCGACATTGTCGTTACCGCCGTCGGCGGTACACTCTCCGTCGGTGTGATGCTCTATGCCGTTTTTCACTTCGGACTGGCAGATGTCTGGCCTGAACTCGTGCTCAACATGTTCTACATCGCCTGCCTTGCGATGATTTGGATGTACTTCTTCAACTATCGCATCACCACCCACCAGTTCAATTACTGGTGCTCGGTCTCAGTAGGTATGACGGTGCTGCTGCGCGACATACTCTTTGCACCGCCCTTGGCCTATTACGCCTTGCACCTGTCGTGCCTCACGCTGTCGGTGCTGCTGCTCTGCACGCTCACCTTCTTCTATGCCCGAAAAAACTGGAAGAGCTACACCAAGCGCAACCTGTGGGCCATCTGCATCATCGACATGCTCATCGCCTCGCTCTACAATCTGGACATCTATCTGGAACCTATCAACGAATATACCGACTATCTGCTCACCGAAATTTGGATTCGCCCAACCATCACCTACGGCCTCGTCGCCTGTTTCGTGACGGAAACCGAAAAGCTATCAACTAAAGAATCCTAACGATAAATCTGACAAAGCCAGCATGATATTAAAAGGCAAGTCTTCATGATGGCCTGCCCCGTGTCTATTGCACTACTTCATATTCCAGACACGACCAGTAAGACTCGCCTTGCGACATCTGCACACAGAGCGACAGTTTGCCTGCCGTCTTGGGTTCGACGCTGAGCGAGAGACGGCCCGACTCTTCTTTCGTCCAGTCAGTAAACCAATCGCTTCCGGCAACGACAGCCCACTTGAAGTCAAATCTGGGGGTGAAGCTGAAAGCATAGGTTTCGCCCACCTTCAACTGCTGGGTCATGGGCACAGTATCGATGCTGAGCAGTTGTCCCTTTCCGTCGTAAAACAGAGGCAACTCTTTGATGTCGCCTTCCTTGATGAGCCGCACCAGCTGGTGCTCGTCAATGCCCGCATCGTTCCATTCCTTCACGTTGAGGTTCTTAATGGCTTTCATCTCCGGCGTACTGGCAGGGTAATACTGAGCCAACTGGCTCCAGTCTGCTTCCGTAGGTTCTGCAATGTCATACTTTAAGAGGGTCTGCCAGGAAGCACCCTGATCGTCGCGCATCACGATGCTGAGCGTGCCCGTTTCGCGAGGGACGAATGAAACAGAATAGACACCATTGCCCTCGTCTTTCCACAGTTCTTTCCCACAGAAGTAGCTGTTGTTCCAAATCGCAAAGTCTCTGTCGGAAGCCTTCATCTTGATGCGGAAGGGATATTGAGTGCCAATCCTCAGACTTGTTGCGTAAGGTATATCGGAGAGCTCCATCAGATACTCGCTCTGATTATAGAACTGAGGCAAGGCCAGCTGCTGCGCCCGTGCTTCGGTATAGATTTTATGGGCATCCAACCCATAATCCAACCAGATGGGATTCATGGGCGTAAGAGCCATAAAGTCTTTCTGCGTGATAGGCTTATCGAGCAGCTGGTAGGAAGGTTTATCGGGAAAATGGCTCATAATCATCCATTCGGGTGGCACGTTGAACCAAAGCCAGCAGTTCTCGTCGCGCACAAACTGGTCGCCTGCCACCGAACCGGCTCCCCACGTCGGGTCCATCAATATGCCGTAGTTATCGCGCGTATAGGCAAACAGCCATCCGTGTCCTGACGGATTGACAAATCCCGTCTGGTCTTTCGACTTGCCCTCAACGATTTCTACGTCTACATCAACAGCCTTAGCCAGCAAATAGAACAGCTCGCAATAGGCCTGGCACACGCCTCTGCGCTTCTTCAGGCACTCATCGGCCGAACGGATTTTGTAGCTGGTGTCGTAGGCGATGTTGGCGCATATCCACTGATAGATGGCCTTTATCCGGTCGTATTTGTCGTTGCAGCCCGCCGTGATTTCCTTGGCCAGCTCGTTGATGGCCCGACTGCCCTCAATGCGCAACTTGCTGCCCTTGTCGGGCTTCTTGTAGTAGTCAGCATAAGCAGCAGGCTCTTGTGCATAGCCTCCGAGAGGCCAGCACAAGAGCACTGCCAGCAATGATAGTATCAGCCACCTGTAACTCATGTTCCTTTTTTTGAAATAAACGGGGCAGGATGCTTTAGCGTCCGAAGTCGAGGACGGCAATCTTCTCGAAGTTGATGTGGTCTCTGACTGCAGCCCCCATCTTTGTCAGTGGCGGGTACAGCAGCACGAAGCGGTGGCCCAGGTCGGCGTTGTTCTCGCCGGCATCAATCAGCATTCGCATGATGATGGCATAGCCCGTATGGCATCCCCAGTAGTCGCAACACTCGCCTATGCCCGGGTTTTCGCCACAGCCCGACTCTGTGCGGTCGTGGCCCGTCAGTCCCAGCACGCCACAGTTGTTGGCGAAGCAGTCGGCCGAGCGGAACAGGTTGTAGTCGGGAACCAACACAGGCATCGGTTCTTTATGAGCCAGTTCCCTGAGCAGCGAGTCTTTGCGCTCGTCGAAGGCGAAGCCGTTCTCCCAGCCCGTGCTGCCATTGTAGGCTTTGGCGTAGGTTTCGGCAAAGCGTGGGGGATTAATGCGCATCAGGTTCAGATAGTAGTAAATCTCTTTCTCCACCTGCGTCAGGTAGTCGGCACTGACGGCGCTGTTTGCCTGTTTGCGTTCTGCCTCCGTCCATTGGTTCGAGAACTTGATGTCGAGTTCCACCAAGGCATTGCGGTCAATTTCTTCTGGTGTCAATCTCTTGTTTTCCTTGTGGTCGCCATCAGTGGGGTCGCAAGCCACAGCGAGCAGCAACGCGAATGCGCAAAGTCCATAAACAATTCTTTTCATGAGCAGTTCTGTTTTTTATTTGACAATAAGTTTCTTGCCGTTGATGATGT
>CACXYH010000098.1 GCA_902771785.1 uncultured Prevotellaceae bacterium | reverse complement strand
CCTGCCATAAAATTCAACTTTTTCGACAAAACGAAGAGATAATCGCTCAATCGGTTCACATATTGGAGTACTTCAGGAGAAATTTTTGCTGTCGCTGCAAGTTCTACAATCCGCCGTTCTGCTCGTCGGCACACCGTGCGACACACATGAGCCTGAGCTGCTGCCTGAGTACCGCCAGGAAGAATAAATCCCTGTTTCTCGGGCAGCATCTTCATAATGGCATCAACCTCCTGTTCCAGACTGGTTATAGCGCCTTCGGGCAGATGGGCAGAAGGATATAACGAGGTTTGCTCCTGATCGGTAGCCAGATTGGTACAGACATTAAAAAGATTATTCTGGATGCGGAATATCATTTCCTTATCATCGCCGTCGGGCAACAGGGCTGCCAACAATCCGAGATGTGAACTTAACTCGTCTATCGTGCCATACGACTCCAAGCGCACACTGGCCTTACTTACTCTCTGACCACCTACCAATGACGTCATTCCCTCATCGCCACTACGTGTATATACCTTTGTTATTTTTTTCATTTTATACCGTTTTTAGAAATTGATAATATAGTTTTTCTTATGTCGCTTCTTGTCAAAAAAGACGATACCACAATAGTACAGATCGAAAGTCACCCCCGTACGGGAATCGCGCTCTATCTCATGCCAGAAGTCCCTGTCGCGAAAGATTCCTTCTATCACAAGAACCGACTGGCTGTCCACCTTATTATATATAGTAGGCATCTGCTGGCGGTAGTTTCCACACAGCGTCATCCGTCCCAATTCGATATGAGTCACCTCGTCAACCATCTTCGTCTTTCTGCATCCCGCCAACCAGAATGTTTCATAATCGTCACGCTGCATCTGGGAAGGTTGACGCCAATTGGCAAGTCTGAAATAGAGTTTACCTAATTTGCGCCTCATGGAATCCCTCGTCATTGCATCCAGCTGCTGATAGGCATAGTAGGGCCAATGTTCGTTAATCACATAACGAACAAAAGCATAGTCGGAAGGCGACTGAATGCCGAAGCCTAACGAATGATGCAAACGGCTGAGATGGACCCATAAGCGTTTCAACAGATTCATATCTTCACAAATTGTCCACAAAATTACAAATTATTTCTGAAATAACGTTTCACTGCTTTATTATTTTATACATCTTTCGCAATTAAACTAATTTATTGAAATTAATGTTTTTTAACCATAGTAGAAACTTTAATATAGAAGAATTTAGTATTTTTGCACTATTAATAACTAAAATTTCCTTGGTATGAAACAATTACTACGCCAAAAACTGACTACACTTCTTTTACTTCTTGTAAGCTGTGGTACTATATGGGCTGACGACTTCACGGTGGAACGTGCCGTCAACCTGAGCAAGTTGGACTCTTGGACAGACATAAGTAAGTTCCAATGGGAGGAAATCAATCAGTTCATACAGGACAACGGCGCCGAGATGGATGCCCTCAAGGAGGTCTTCCGCGACCCTGCTCCAAAGGATACCGTGGGCTTCTACAAGCAGATCTTCGACGCCCGCGACAACCAGTATATCGTATTGCGTCTGGACAAGGCTCAGAACAACCGGCCTTTCCACGTCCGCGTGACCTGCATCAAGAGCACCACAGACCCCTCGCTGAACAACACGAAGGTGTTTTCCGCCAATAACTACGTCTACATCATGCCACCCATCACCGAGAACCAGATTGAGGTGAAGATATGGCCGCAGGGTCAGGGTGAGGAGACGGCGAAGACTTACACCTTCAACAGTCACAGCTACGGTTCGGCATCCGTGCGTTCGGTGATGCTCGACAAGAGCCGCATCGTCGATGGCGACTATACCCTGCAGCTGATTCGCTACAACAGCGACACGCAGGTGAGCGACACGACATACATCAATAGTCTGCAGGTCGATAAACTCTACACTTTCTACGACTATGACAACGGCGACCTGGTGGAAGCCTATCTGATGGCCGACGGCTTCAAGCGTATCAAGCTCGACCACGAATGGTGGGCCAGGGACGCGGTGACCCATGTGAGTGACAACACTGTGTCGGTGTCAACGGGTGCGAGTATGCCTTATAACAAGCACAAGCATCTGGAAGCGCCGAACCCTACCTATTTGGATTCGCGACTCTTCTCATATCACGACACACTGTGGGTGCATCTCTTCTGTGATAACGAGCCTTATTACGATACGGAAGACCTGACAATACACGCCGTGCGCTCCGACACAATCAACACGCCGATTGGCGAGGAACTGCTCAAGTGGGGCAAGGATCCCATGACGGGCCGTCTGTATGTGCTCACTGAAGGCGAGCCCGCCACCATAGAGTGCTACCGCGACGGCTTCCTGCCGAAGCTCTGCATGTATCCCGGCTCATACAACCATGCGACGGGCATCATCGACAGCGACAGGGAGGAGGTGGACATCTTCCTGGAGAGCATCCCCGAACCCGTCACTTCGCCCAAGGTGACTTCGTCGATACTCTCGACGCTGACACCCTCGCTCGACCTTCGCGGCGACTTCTACGTGAGCAGCATACAATCTTCGGACATCCTGCCCGTTCAGACCACCGAGACGGTTTACTACGACGAGTATGCCTCACACAAGGACACGATGAAGCTGGCAGACGACAAGATGTATTATCGCTTCGCCCGGATGGAGGTGGCCATCGTCGCACCCAAAACCTATGAAACCTCCGCTGTCATCACACTCATGAAGGCGAAGAACGATGCCGAGGAGAACGCCATCCTCAATGATAACCTCCCCGGCGACACGAGGCCTATCACCAGCCCACTCTTCGACTACAAATACTGGATCACGAGGTTTAATCTGAACGGATATCTCGACATCAACACCTCAGGCCGTCCCGCTGTTGCCTTTGCCGGCGACTCGGTACGCGTTCTGCCCATCCTCTACAACAAGTATCTCGACCTGGAAAAGATGAAGGCTGACGCCCTCGCTAACGCTGCGGAGCGCCTCCAGGGAGACGAAGCGCAAAAGGCGGCAGAAGACTGGACGAAAGAAATGGCGCCAGCCGCCTATCCTCAGTTGACCTTCAACGTTCCCATGAAGGAGCCGTTCTACGCCCGCATCGGTCTCGAACTCGATTTCTTCAAGACCAAGAAGCTTCAGACGACGCTGACCCTCGGCGTCGGCACCGAAGAAAAGTACGACTTAATCGAAACAAGGAGCAGATGCTGGCCTAACGAGATGGAATCGAGCAAGTTGCAGTTGAAAAAGGCCGATGAATACGATTTCGAGAATCAAGACTTATCGGCCAACCTGATGTATCTGCAGAGAGGGTCTGCTAGAGATGAGATATCGAGACCTGTGGGCGACCTGCAGTATAGTGCCTATGCGGAGTTGTATAGTAAGTTCTCCCTTCCGCTGTCGTTGGAGGGCAACGACTGGAAACACTGGTTCCGCGGCATGAAGTACGTCGATGAGGTCGGCTTGCGTGCAGAGGCTACGGCGAGTGCTAACTTCACCCTCGATTTCAGAGAATTGCTCCAAACCCTCAGCAAAATAAAGGGCATGCCCGATATTGTCAAGAAATTTAACTTCTGGGCGAATCTACCGAAGGTGAGAGATCTCGTAGACTTTTACGTTCCGAGGGTGCAAACCCACGCAGCCGTGAATGTCAGTGTTAACACGGGGCTCTATTCTTTCCAAAACACGCTGAATCTCCCCGACCCGCTGAAGAACCACGCCTTGGCCTTCAAGTTCTTCGGCCAGGCAAGCATCAACGGCTCCACCGGGACCGAAGTACCGTATGTCGTGTTGGTGCCGACTCCTTTTCCTGTTCAGATTCCAGTATTTGGCGACGTTGGTTTCGAACTGAAGGCGGGTGCCGGCGCTGGCTTCAAGTATGCCCTAGGCTCCCGATTGGATTTCCAGAACGAATTCTCGGGCAGTGCCTGGAACTGGTTTGCTGACGCGAGTGCCAAATACTGGGTGAAGCTTTTCTTCTGGAAAGTACACCAAAAGACTTATGGTTGGGAAGGTGGCAATGAGCATCTCCTCACGCCGACAGACTTCTCGAACCCCTTCCACAAGAATTTTGCCTACTACCTAAGCGATGATGTCGATCCCGACAATAACCAGGCTCGCGCCGCCGCTCTTCCAGGCAATGCGGTAAGCAGTCATGCCGACACAGAAATGCCGGTGAAGTTCATCGCGGGAGGTGAAAGCATCATCTATCAAGGCAACCAAGGCTATCCCGATGACCCAAACAAGACGACGGTTGAGGTGGCCTCTCTGGGCAACCCCTCCATCATCTCCGACTGGCGTACGGGCGGATGCAGCGACTACGATGCAGCCTCAGTGCCCGGTCTTGACCTGGCGGTGATGGAGCAGGCTACTGCGACAGTCACCAAGGAGCAGCTCGAGGATTCACTGACGCTCGACGTGACGGTGAACCAGGTCAGCCGCATCTATGACCTCTACTACACCAAGAAGAACGCCGGTACCAAGTGGTACAAGCCCAAACCTATTTACAGTTCTCCCGAGACCGCTTCCTACAGGCCGCGTCTGGCTATGGCCGACGATGGCAAGGCTATAGTCATCTGGCAGGAGGGCACCATAAAGAAGGGCAGCTGGGTGCAGGAAGGAGACACCGTGCAGCTGTCCGACCTCATGATGAACGGCCATCTGATGATGTCGCGCTTCGACGGCAATGAGACATGGTCGGAGCCCGTGAAGCTGGTGGAGCTCAACGAGGACTTCTGCCTGAAGGACTACCGCGTCGCCTACGACGGCACTTCGGCCTTCATCGTGGCGCGCAGAAGTATCTCCAGCGTTCAGTATGAGAACGTCGGCATCATGGTGGACGGCAATAATACAGTTACGAAGCAGACCATGGACGACATCGCAGGGGCCGTGGGCCTGCACCGTGTGGGAGACTACAACTTGGTGAGCTGGATGACGATAGCTGACAGCACCAAGAACGAGATGTGCGTACGCATCAAGAGCTTCGGCATTGACGGTAAGGAAAAGAAGGGCATCAACTCCTCACTCATCATGAGCGGCTCCAACATCGACGAGTTCGTCATAGTACCCGACATGGAGGCCAAGTCGCTGAACAATGTGGCGCTGCTATGGCGTGAACAGGTTCTCGAAAACGACACCGTGCGTATGTGTATCCGTGCTTCGCGTCTGGTGCCCAACCAAGACGGCAGCTTCCATCTGGGTACACCTGTCACCGCTGTGCAGACGGAGGCGAACGGCATCATCCACAAGTTCGATGGCTACATGACCAAGGAGAAGATTGACGTATGCTTTGTGGGAACCGACCAGGAGGGCAACACACAGCTCAACCGCAAAGCGGTTTACTTCGGCAACGCCTTTGCCTACACCGTTGACTTCGACCCCGAAGAGAATCAGGGCTTCCAGAGCCACAAGGATTTGATCACGCTGCTCGTCACCGTCACCAACTACGGCACCTCGACCATCAAGAACTGTGTGCTGACAGTGGGCAATGACAAGACCTATCCACTCAATATGACCGTCGCTGCCGGCCAATCCGTACCGGAGCGCGTTAATATACCTTATACTATGGGCACCGGCATTGACACCAAAATGACGGTGGAGTACGACGATGTGCTCGGTCTCAGCGACGAGGAGCAGATATCCAAGAATTCATCCAGGGCTATGGCTAACGCCGGCCGGCGGGGTCAGAACATCCGAGAGCAGAACACTGCCCTATTCTTCCCCTACAAACCGAAGCTGAAGTGCTTCGTGGTGGCTCAGAGGGTAGACAAGAACGGCGACAACTACATCACCATCTGCGTGCGCAACTACTCCCGCCGCCGCTTACCGAAGAAATTTGCCATCATCGTGGGCCTGAAGGATACTTCCTACGGCTCTATCGTTTACAACACGAAGGGCAACGACCACATCAAGTATGGTACCAAGACACTGCTCTGCAACTTGGAGGACGACAACATATGCGACGGCTACATGTACGACTGCGGCAGCTATCGTGCAGGCTACGTCACGATCAAGGTGCCCGGTGTCACCGAGAAGGAGAAGATGTATGTCGGTGCCACTCTGGCCTACAAAGTCCCTCTCGTAGACATATACATAGGACTCAGGGGAGGCACCTTCTGCGGCAGCGACAACAGCGGCGTGGTGACGCTCTATCCTTCGTCAGAGGTGGTGTCTGTG
>CACXYH010000097.1 GCA_902771785.1 uncultured Prevotellaceae bacterium | reverse complement strand
CCGTACTGGTTGGTATGGGCAACAGTGGCAACGAACGAACCGTCGAACACGCAGCCGCTGATGGTGACGCTTCCGTTATTTGAGGCGACAAGACCGCCATGAAAGTCGGCATCGGAACGGCTGCTGGAGATGGTCACCGCGCTGCAACAGTTGGTAAGGCTCAGCGAGCCGGTTACATCACCCACGATACCGGCGGCATTCATAGCATTGGTAGCGATGGAGCCTGCCGTCCTGAGGTTTTTGATGATGGCATTCTTAGTGTAGCGGAACGGAGCGGTAACTGCGCTTGTTGTATTATTGCAGTTGAAGGTCAGCGTGTGGCCGTCGCCGTCGAAGGTGCCCTGGAACGAGTTGGTCTTACTCGCGCCAGCCATCATCCAAATGCTGATGTCGTTGGTCAGCTTCACGTGTTTGCCGCTATGGTTGATGCCAGCGTTGACACTGAGGGCAAACTCGTTCCAGTCATCCGCACTGGTAATGAGATAAGGGGAGTCGGTTGTGCCGCTGCCTTGTCTTGGCCAGTCTGGTACGGTGAAGATGACATGGACATTGACGTAGGGCCTCCGCATGAAGAACGTATAGCCGCTGGCACCACTATTGCCATAAAGGGTGAGATTGTTGCCGTCGGCATCCGTGACGGTAACTTCAGCCGTCGAGCCCGTAGTCGTGGTCAACGTGACCTCTTGTTGGTGGCGGGCACCCTGTATGTTATCCTCGCCACCGGCACTAACCGTCACGCTGCCTTGGCCCACGGTGGTGATGTTGATGGCGTAGGGATACTTGATGGCATAGGCATACAGGCTGTGGCCCTTGCTGACGGCATCGTCGTACTCGGCCTGGTTGAACGTGTCGTAATAATTCTCCAACGTCGGATCTCCTCCATCCATATTACCCACATAAACATTGTTCTGCGCGTGGTCCACCGTAACATTGCCGTAGAAGGTAACGTGCCGGACAATGCTATTTTTGTTGCTGCCTGCGATGCCGCCCACGCCGGAGTTCCCTCCGGTGTTCGTCACGTTACCCGTCACGCAGCAGTATTCAACCTTACCTTCTTGACCTTGTTCACCTTCGTAACCTCCGGGATCTTCGTCAACTCTGCCGCAGATGCCGCCCAAATCGGCAGCATAAGCGCTATAGTGAGAACTTTCAACGTCGGCACTCACCCAACAGTTTCGTATGGTACCGCAGTTAATGCTCGCGATGCCGCCCACAAGTCGCGAATTGCCGACTTTTATCTTACCAGTTACGTGGAGGTTCTCAACCACAGCATCTAACCATACGCCATAGAACAGTCCCTGATTATTATCGTTGGTTTCCGAGGTGTTATTGATGCGGATGGTGTGGCCGTTACCGTTGAAATTCGCCACTAGATAATATCCCGCACCTCCACTGCCAATCGGAGTCCACGGCACTGCATCGCCCATATCGAGGTTGGCGTTCAAAGAGTAGTTCATAGACTTCCAAGGTCTATTGCCCTCCTCACAATCAGATGCAAATTCCTGTTGGATGTAGGCCAGTTCGGCTGCTGTGTTAATAGTGACCCATTCGCCCTGTACGCTCGGCTTCGTTCTCGTCGAGCCGTCCCACACGTCGTCATAGACGGTAGGATTGGGAATCTGTGCCCACGCCCCCTGCACGATGGTGCAGAGCAGGACGAGCATCAATAGGATCTTTTTCATTCTCATGTTGTTTTAGTATTTTATAGTTTATAGTTCGTTGGCACTAAAGAAACAACGCGGCCTTCCTTGCACGGATGTTCTTTATTATACATGCGTGTGCAAAGATACGAATAATTTGTGGTTTACAAGCACTTTGCGTATTAAAAAGTTGCAAAAAACCCAGCGCCTTCTCAAAAAAGAAGACGCTGTGTGTGTGCGTTTGAAGTCCTAAATTATAAAGCTTCTGAAGTTCTGAAATGCGTTTTGGCCCAAAATGGGTTGCGTTTTGGGCCGCCAAAACACAGAGCGTTTTGGGCCAAAACGCAACGACAGCTTGCCATAAACCGCATCTTGAAGGCAGCCGCTTGACTGTGATTAGGGAAGCATAAAAAAGAGGATGTGCCTATTGACACACCCTCCTCTTGGCATAAAAACATTCTGAAAAACGCCTCTGAGGGGAGTTCAGCGCGCCTTTGAGGGGAGTTCAGCGCGCCTTTGAGGAAGTTCAGCGCGCCTTTGAGGAAGTTCAGCGCGTACTTCTATCTCACTCCAGCGGAATCTCCGGATGCTGCACGGCCAGCGGCAGGTCCTTCTGCGAGAGGTAGAACATGTAGAGGATGCAGTCCTTCGTGCCGCGGTTCTCGCCGTGGTGTACGGTGCCGACCATCTCGACGACGGCCTCGCCCTCATGCACCACCTTCGTCTTGCCGTCCAGACCGATGATGGTCAGTTCGCCCTGTACCAGCACACCGTAGTTCATGGCCACGTGGTGGTGCCAGCCCAGCTTCTGGCCTGCGGGGAACACGTACTTCACGGCTACCAGCTCGGGGCGGCCCTGGAAATAGTCGGGCAGCTCCTCGCCATCCCAGCTCTGCGAGGTGCGGATCAGCTCGGTGCTCACCACCTGCGGCGCGGGATTGTCCTCCTGCGCATGGGCATCCTTACACGAGTTCAACACACTTGCGCCGCAAATGAAGATGGCGGCAAGCATCCAACTCATAATCTTTCTCATAATTGTCTTGAAATTAAAATTGTTTATAAATGTTTATTTTACCTTGGTCATCTCGAAGGTGGCGGTGTAGGTGCTGCCGTCGGCCTTCTTGCGTAAAGCTGTCCACTTCATCACGCCGTCGCTGATGCTCTCAATCTCCCACCACTCGCGCAGTTCCTCGCTGTCGGCGGTCTTCTTCCAGCGGGTGCAGAGCAGGGTGCCGTCGACGAAGTATTCAGCCAGCGCGTCATTGTTCGCCACCCACTCGGTGCCTACCTTATTATAATACGCGTAGGTACCGTCGGCCTTGTACTCCCAGCGGTGCATCTCGCCGTCGGTGTGCTCGTCCTCCGCGCTGGTCACCTTGCCCTCCCACGTGCCGAGGATGTCCTGGCTGTAGTCGGCGGTGATGCGGTCATAGCGCTCCTTGCCATAGGCCTCCTGGTAAATTTTTTCACCGTCCTCATAGACCGTCCAGTCGGAACTCATCAGCAAGTCTTTGTCCGTGATGGAGAGGATGGTGCAGTCCAGCACCTGACGGATGTTGCCGTCGGTATTGATGACGTTCACCTTGTTGCCGTCAATCTTCACGTCGGCCAGCACCTTCACGTTCCACATGGGGGTACTGAAGTCCGACAGGCTGCCGTAGGCTTTGGTGGGCGACACAAAGGTCAGCACCGTCTTCCAGTTCGTGGGGCACGGTTCTCCATCCAGTTCTTCCACCATCCACTTGCCGATAATCTTCTCGGCAATGTTGGACTGTGGGGCGGGGTTGTCGTCGTTCGACGAGCACGATGTCATTACACTTGCGCCGCAAACGAGGGTGGCGGCGAGCACCCATTGCATGATTCTTTTCATAATCGCTGTTTTTATTGTTATACCATTGTTTTCGTTTCGTCTTTGTGACCGCCGGGGGAGTCGAACCCGGCGGAGGATGGGTTGTGTGCGGCGCAGTGGCCGCGGGCGGCTTACTCCCAGTCGTCCCAGTCGATGCCGCCGTTGCTGCGGGCGCGGGCGGGGCCGGAACCGCCGCCGCCGTAGCCGATGCCGGTGTCACCGCTTTGTACGCTGGTCACGCTGCCGCTGAGGATTTGGTACTTCTGTTGGATTCTCACTACCCGCAGGGCGGGCTTCATATAGTTCTTTTTCATTGTCTTGTTGGTTCTTTATTTAATGACTACTTTGAACTTTGTTCGAGCTCGCTCACGCTCGATAAAGCATGAGCGAGCTCTGCTTTATTCTCACTTAATCGCGACCTTCTTACCATTATTAATATATACGCCTGCGCGCGAGGGCTTGGCGGAGAGGCGGCGGCCGTCGAGGGTGAACCACGCATCAGAATTCGTGTCATTCGTGTAATTCGTGGTCGAAATAATTCCCGTGGCCTCGTCGTCGCCGAAGATGTTGAACGCGGTGAGGCGGCGGGCCAGGAGGGCGCCGTCGTCGCCAATCTTGAAGTAGGCGCGCTGTGCGCCGATGCCGGCACCGGCGGTGGGATAGTAGAGGGTGTTGGCGCCGCCCATGAGGAGGATGCTCTTGTCCTCAGCGTCGAAGGCCGTGCTCTTGTAGGTGCCGAGGAAGCGGACGCGCTCGTCACCCTCGGCGGTGTTGTCATAGTTGCGCTCGGTTGCATCGATGGTTACGCCATGGAAGACGGGGTTGACGAGGTTGTGCTCGTTATCGTCCACATAGTCGTCGGCCTTTGTCCACTTAATAATATAAGGTGTGCCGGCCTTAAGCGTCGTCACGGCGTCGCCGAAGGTGAGCGTGAGCGTCGACCCGCTGATGCTGGCACTGTTGAGCGGACGGGCAGTGGCTCCGGCGAGGGGCGAGCCAGCGATGGTCACGTCGAAGGGCAGGCAGATGGTGTTCCATGCGCCGTCCTTGTAGAGCGTGCGGGCTGCGAGGGTGACGTTGGCCACATAGCCATTGGCATTGCTGATCGTTGTACTGTTGTCGGCAGCGTTGGCCAGACTGATGGTGGCTGGAGCCACGTAGTACTTACCGTCATACAAGATGCCGTTCTCGTAGGCCGTCATCATGCCGTAGTTCTGCACAAGGCTGCCGAGGTTGGCTGGGGCGGTAGAGAAAGCGTAAGCCTGCGTGCCTTGGGCGACGCCCAAAGTCTCGGTGTAGTAGCAAGTGGAATATGCCACACTGTTTTCGTCACGTATAAAGGTGGCGCCATCGTTGATGGCCGTTTCGCCGGCACCCGGTGTAATATTTGCATTAGGAGCATATAGTGAATTGCTGATGTTGGCGTTTTTTTGATCCCACCAGCCTACAAAGCCGCTACAAGAATAAGTGCCCTCGCTGGTGAGCAGGCGCCCGTTGAAGACACATCCGGTGATGTTCATTTCCGTTGTGTTGCTGCCCAACCTTGCCACGATACCACCGTGAGTGCCGTCGCCGTTGACGTTGCTATGGATAATGATGCTTACTATGCAGTTGGTGATGTTTGTGGTGCCACTTGGTTGGGCCACAAGTCCTGCAGCGAACTTCCGTGAGGTATAGATGTCGCCAGCTACCTTCAGGTTCTTGATTGTGGCATTCTTGACATAGCGGAACGGGGCGCAGTATTCTTCGTTGAAGGCGCTCTCAGACGAGCCTTTCGTGAATGTTAGCGTGTGAACGCCGTCACCGAGGAAAGTACCCTGGAAAGAGCGGTCATCGCTTGTACCCACCATTGTCGAGACACTGATGCTTTCATCCAGTCTCACATACTCGCCATTATAGTTGTTAAAGCCATTGTTGACGTTATATACGAAAGTCTCCCAATCGTCATCAGTGGCGATGATGTATGGATTGCCCACCGTTCCTGCACCGTTGAGGGCTTGAGCCACATAGTATGTGCCTTCGAAGAGAATGCCGTTAGCGTATGCTGTCAACATACTGTATTCCGCCTTAAGGATGCCGAGGTTGACAGGAGCAGTGGTGGTTGTAGTATATACAAACCTACCCTGTTCCGTTCCCAATGCTTCGGTATAGTAGCAGTTGTTGATTGTTGGGCTGCCTCCTCGCAAGAAAGTGACTCCGTTAGTGATGGCTGACCAGCCCTCAGCTATGCTGCCACTTGGGATATAGAGAGAGTTAGTGACGCTGACGGTCGCGTTGTTGTACCAGCCCATGAAGCCGCCGCAGTTTATGGATTCGTTATTGGTCAGCAGATGGCCAGTGTAAACACAGCCTGCGAAGTTCAGTGTGCCGCTTGGCATAGCCACGATGCCGCCATGGGCACTGTCGCCGTTGACGCTGCTATAGATGACTGTGCTGACTTGGCAGTTGGTGATGTTCGTCGTGCCGTATGGTCTGCTGACAAGTCCTGCCGCGAGCTTCCGTGAGGTGTATATGTAGCCCGCCACCTTGAGGTCACGGATGGTGGCATTCTTGACGTAGCGGAACGGGGCGCAATTCTCTTCGCCGAAGGCGCTCTCGGACGTGCCTTTGGTGAAGGTCAGCGTGTGAACGCCGTCGCCGAGGAAGGTGCCCTGGAACGAGTTGCTCTCGCTGGTGCCAACCATCTCAGTCACGCTGATGTTGGCGGTCAGCTTCACGTACTCGCCGCTGTAGGTGTTGGTGCCGCTGTTGACGAAATAGGCAAAAGTGTTCCATTCGTCTGTGTTACTGATGATGTAAGGGTCGGTATCCGAGCCAGTGCCATTGATGCTGTTAATCAAGTAAGTCTCGACGCTCTTTGTGCCGACATAACTGCCCTTGCCGGTGAAAACCAGCGTGTGGCTACCCGTGGTGCTGATGCTGATGGGGAGCGCCTCTACCGGCTCGCCATCGAGCGTGACCGTGTAGTCGGTGTCGAAGTTGAGTGTTGTGCCAAAGGGGTCAGTCATGACAGGGTCAACGTTGATGGGGTTTTCAGTCATAACATAATTTGCTTCCACGCCGCTGACGGTGCATGACTGTGAGTACACCGTGAATCCCTCAATGGTTATCTGTTTGCATAAGCCAGACATGGAGTTTTCGACATTATAGGCCCCGCTGACGGTGCAGGCATTGGTGGGCGAGTCTATCTGCTGGTTCACGTAGTAGCAGTTGGTGATGGTGCCTTTGTCGCCCTGCAAGCCAATGGGGTGCATGGATTTGATGTTGTTGAAGGTGCCTTTCTCCAGACAGTTCTGCAGTGTAGGCGTGGCTCCGTCGTCGTTCCAGCCCCAGATGCCTCCGATTTCTATGACATTCTTGCCGTCATAAAGTTGGTTTTCGTGATAGCTCGTGATGGTGCCGGCAAAGACGCAGTTCCGGAGGGTGGTAGTGGAGTTCATTCCGTGTGCGATGATGCCGCCGGCATATTTATTGCTAAGATGTAAAGTGGAGGTAACGATGCAGCCCTCAATGAGGTTGGTGCCGTCAGCGAAGCCCACGAGACCTCCAGCATGTTTTGAGGTAGAGTAAGTGTTGCCTGCTATGGTTAGATCCTTGATGGTGGCATTCTTGATGTAGTGGAACGGTGCAGTGCCTTGCTCATTGTTGACGTCGAGATCATAAATCGTGCCAGTCAGGTTAGCCGTCAGCGTATGGCCGTTTCCGAGGAAGGTTCCGCTGAATGGCTTGTCATCGCGAAAGCCTATCGTTGTCGTGATAGTGAGGTCGGTCATCAGCTTCACATACTGGCCGCTGTAGCTGTTGGTGCCACTGTTGACATACCAGTAGAATAACAACCAATCATCATGATTGTTGATGAGGAAAGGGTCTCCAGCCGTGCCTGTGCCGGCAAGCGACGGCAGTGTGCCCGTATAAGGCAAAAGCTTATAGCCGTAGAGGTTGCTTTCTGTGGCAATAGCCGCAGCATGCTCAAGGTAGAATTGTTTTCCATTTGTAAAGGTGATGCTGCTTAAAGTTCTTTGAGTATAACTTACGGAAGCGGTACTGATGAAGACGAAGTCGTCAGGGTTGGTCCAGCTTAGTTGCAGTGTACCGTTGTGATATTCACCTACGTGCGCCGCGCCAGGACCAATACCATAAACCTTGTTGCCGATAGCTGTCACCTGACCGCCGGTGATGACAACGTCGCCACACGGGTGATTTTGAGAGTCATTAATGCTAAAGTCAGCGCCGCCACCTATGCCTGGACCACCTTGTCCTCCCATGGCGTTGACTACGCCACCATGGATAATGACGTAGCCTCCGTTACCGCGCCTGTTGCCGCCTATACCTGCGCCACTGTATCCTCCTTTAACATTTACCACGCCGCTGTTGATGGTAAGTGAACCCATGCTCGATGAGCCAATACCAGCCATATTGTCGTCACAATTGTCGATGGTCATCGTGCCTGGACCGTTGATGGTCAGACTGTTGCCATAGCTCAGGTCGATGCCCTTGGGAGCATGGAGCGTAGTGCCTTCACCGAGGTTCAGCGTAACATTGCCGCTGATGGTGATGCGCGATGGGATGGTGATGTCGGTATACACTGTATAAGTGCCCGTGGAGAGTGTTGTCGATGTGCTGGTGATACCTCTGGCATCATAGTAGTAATTGCCGTTGAAGAGGATAGCGCCCTGGTATGCTTTCACTATGCTGCAGTCGTATATCAGGTTGCCAAGACAGCCTGGTGCGTTGGTGGATACGGTAGCCTGTGTGCCCTGCACTGTGCCGAGGGGCTGTGTGTAGTAGCATTTGGTGATGGTGGCGTCGGCATCGCGGGTGAAGGTCCTCGTGTAGCCGTCGTTGGTTGGAACTGTAATCGAGGTCGGCGCAAAGAGGGTGTTCGTGATGATGGTGGTTGTGGCAATGTACTCATAGCCCGATATGCCGGCGCAGCGGCTTGAGGTGGCACCGCCCTGCAACGAGCCGTTGAACACGCAGGCGTTGATGGTGAGGCTGCCGCCCCTTGTGGCGGCCACGAGGCCTGCCATAGCGGCGTCATTACTGTAGTCGGTGCGGAGCGTCACGCTGCTGACGCAGCCGGTGATGGTGTTGTTACCCAAGCTGATACCCACGAGGCCTCCCAATAGTTTGCCGTCAGCGTTGCCCGTGCCGTCGATAGTGCCCGCTGTACGCAGGTTCTTGATGGTGGCACCGCTGACGCACTTGAACGGTGCGGTGAAACGGCTCTGGTTGCTCACATTGATGGTCAGTGTATGGCCGTCGCCGTCGAAGGTGCCGCTGAATGGTTGGTAATTCCCTTCGTTTTGGAATAGGCCCGCCATCGTCGTCACGCTGATGTTGTCGGTCAGCTTGATGACCTTGTCGCTGTAGGAAATGCCGCTGTTGACCTTTGCTGTGAATGAGTTCCAGTCGTTAGCATCGTTTATGAGGTAGGGGTTTTCCGCCGTGCCTGCGCCCTGAGTTGGCCAGAGTACAATGTTGTTGGCCGAGCTGCTGGTGCTGGCAGAACCTGCTGCGCCGCCCGCGCCGCCGTTGCCAAAAGTAGCAGCGCCGCTTGGTGAATTTGCGTCACCGACACCCCAACCAGCATAATTGGTATCTACCAAGCCTGCCTCCATGGCGAGGCGACTTGTCAGAGCTTCTGCGCCATCGGCAGCAAAAGTGCCATTCGCATTTTGTCCGCCATGGCCTCCGTAAGCTGTTACATCGTAGTATCCAGAGCTCTTCCAATCCTGTGCACCGCCGGCACCGCCGCCACCACCACCACCGCCGGGACCACCGGTGCCGATGTTGCTGGCTGCGCCGCCGAAGCCGCCGCCGCCGCCACCGCCGCCGCCGGACACACTATAGTTATAACCCTCATCATCTATACGGCCACGACCGCGATCGCCGCCACTACCACCTGTTGAACCAGCTGTGCCGCCGGTAGCATTTACCGTAGTGCCGGTAGCCTGGTACACATAGAGTGCACCCATCGCACCGACGGTAGAACCTGCACTACCAGAAATACCATCGGTTCCATTATGTGCTTTCCAATCAGTGTATGTATAGCCGCTACCGCCAGCACCGCCATTGCCGCCATTGCCGCCGTGTGTTCCTATGCCGGCACCGGCTCCGCCACCGCCATAGCCGCCAGAGCCACCTGAGCCTGTAGATGTCGATTCATTCCAAGTGCCACCGGAGTCAACACCTTTGCCGCCATTGCCGCCGTTGGCAGCATTGCCGCCTGTGGCATTCACTGTGCCTTTGCCGAGGAGGACGAGAGTGTTGCCTGATGATAGTTCAATGCCGGCACCAGCACCCGTACGACCATCGGCATTGGCTCCTCTACAGGTGACGGTCACACCCTCAGGCACGTAGAAATACACAGTGCCCTGGATGGTCAGGCCGCTGCCACTAACCGTGGAATTGCTGAACGTAAGGTTCGTGTCGGCGTAGTAGTACGTCGTGGTGCCTGCCGTGCCAATCGTGTACCCTGTAGAGGAACCCGCATTCAGGGCCGTCCAGTTCGCTGAGGTGGTCTTCGTCTGTCTATAGACCAATTCCCAGCCGCCATCTGCCCACGCTCCCTGCACCATGGTGCAGAGCAGGGCGAGGATCCAATAGAAACTCTTCTTTTGCATAATTGTGATTGTTTGTTATAGACAATAATACTTGGTCAGGAAATAGGTGCGGTCCCAGTCGAGGATCTTCCGCTGCGATTCCTTCTCGGGGTGGATGTTGAACTCGTCGAAGATCTCCTTGGCCTTGCCGTCGGGCGACTCGGATGCGCTGAGCGACGGATTGCCCGTCTTGGCAAACTGCACCCACATGCGGCGCAGGGTCTTCGAGAAGGTCGCGTCGAATGTGCGTCCCGTTACAAAGGTTTGTTCCGGATGATTGAACACTGTAGAAAGCTCTACGGCATGTCCGCTTTTCATCAGCGGAACAGATGACTCAACCGTGAAGTAATAGTTGTAGGTCTTGCCGCCGGCCTTGGTCTGGTTCTCCGCCTGCCGGAACACAGGCGCAATAAACCATATCTGATTGTATAGGCGGCAGAGGGGATCGTAAGCCTCTCCCTTGACATCCTTGTAGAAGCTCTCCACCAGCGCTCTCTCTTCTGCCGTCAGCCGGGTGAGATTCGTTGTCAGACGTTCATTCAGGAAGTCCATAAAGGGCTCCGGACCTCCTGCACAGACCAAGAAATAGTTCATTTCGTCCTTGTTGCAGCCCTGCATGAAGTCAAGGTCCTTCGCTGCTCCGTTGGCGTAGGCCTCATAGGCATCCAGGGGCAGGAATTTGCCATCTCTCTCAGGGAATACTCGCAGATCGATGACATCACCAGCCTCCACAAGCTTTTGAACGTCGACCTTCTGAAGGTCGGCAACGGTTTTGCAACCCAATGCGCTCATCACTTCATTTGTACAAGCAATTGCTGTGCTATCACTCGTTGGAAATAGTTGTGAGAGCCCTCGATGAGCGGAAGCAGGGATACGCTACCTCCGCCTGCAGACTCACCGAAGATGGTCACATTGCCAGGGTCGCCGCCAAATGCCTCAATGTTGTTGTGTATCCACTTCAGCGCCATCATCTGGTCCATCAGTCCCAGGTTCTGAGCATCGGGGTAGTCGGCTCCATCGGGCAGGTGCGACAGGTGGAAGAAGCCGAAGACGCCCAGTCTATACTCGATGTAAACAAGTATGACGTCAGGATTCTCTCTGACGAAATTGGTTCCTTCTTCGCGAGGTTCTACCGTGCCGCCTACCTCAAAAGCCCCTCCGTGAATCCAAACCATGACTGGCTTTTTTACGGCTCCGTCATCAGCTTTCCACACATTCAGATACAGGCAGTCTTCGCCTTGCGGATAATAAGATGCTCTTTGCCAATCGTCGTCAACCTGACAGGGACTCTTCGCATTGTAATAAGCCTCGTATATGCCATCGTCGGGAACAATGTCAATCGGAGCTTTCCAGCGATGTTCGCCTACAGGCTGTTCGCCCACGAATGGGATACCCTTATAGGCGATGACATTATCGGTCTTTCTACCGACGAAGGTGCCGTTGATGCACTTCACGGCCAGCGACTTGTCGTAATTGCCGTCGGTAATTTTCCTGTTCTCGCCGTACAAGGCTTGCAGCTGCGCCCTTTCCTCAGCAAGCGGATCGTTCTCCGTAACAGGGTTATCGGTGGTGTCGGAGCATGAAGTGAGCACGCTTGTGGCGCAAACGAGGATGGCGGCCATCACGGCAAACAATAGTCTTCTATTCATTATCAGATTGTTTTAAGTTATCAGATGCAATAATACTTGGTCAGGAAATAGGTGCGGTCCCAGTCGAGGATTTTCCGCTGCGATTCCTTCTCGGGGTGGATGTTGAACTCGTCGAAGATCATCAGCTGTTTGTTCTCTAGGTCGTAGAGCGGCCACTCCTTGGCCTTGCCA
>CACXYH010000096.1 GCA_902771785.1 uncultured Prevotellaceae bacterium | reverse complement strand
AGGCACCAATAAAGGCACTGTCAGCGGCAACAAATACCACAGTTCGATGGTGGGCAACTACGCCTTCAACATCGGTTCGGGCACAGGCGACATCGACGGCGCCACGCTCAACACTAAGGCCCTCATACTCTACACCGAGCGCGACAATTCGGCTCTCCTCGCTGCATACGCCGCAACCTATAACAGCAACAGCAGCACCGCCCACGGCGGTTCATCTCCCACAGTTTCCTCTCTCAACGTCACGCTGAAGGGCTACACCCTGCACAAGGACGGCACGTGGAACACCATCGCCCTGCCGTTCGACTTCACGGCCTACACCGGCTCCCCACTCAGCGGTGCTACCATCAAGCAACTCGACACCGAGAACACCACTTATGACAACGAGAGCGGCGTACTTCAGGTAGCCTTCAAGACGGTAACCGTCAATACGTCAACAGGTATGGACAGGACAAAGCCCTACATCGTCAGGTGGAGTAGCGGCACTGACGTGACCGACCCGACATTGACCAATGTTGATGGCAGGCGCTTAAGCAACACCATCGGCTCGACCACCGATGCGCCCCTCATCATCAGGGGCAGCAGCAAGCCCTTCACCCTCACCGACGGCATGTTGCTCGATGCCCACAACGCCGACAACCTGAGCTGCCACGCTGCCATCGTCCTCTCCGCCCCCGAAGCATCCGACGGCCAGACCTTCGGCGGCTGGTTCACCGATGAGCAGCGCACCGTTGCCCCCACCTTCATCCCCTTCGGTTCCGATGGCTCGTTCAGTCTGTATGCCAAGCTGACCAAGAATGCCATCACCCTGACCGGCGTTGATGATGTTGCGGCGGCCCTTTCAACTTACGCAGGCAAGACGTGCGAGGTGACCTACACCCGCTCGCTCACAGCCGGCAAGCCCTCGACGGTGTGCCTGCCCTTCGCCTACACGAAGAAGGAGGGCGAGAAGTTCTACGCCTTCACCGACATCACGAAGGACGGCAGCGGCAAATACATAGCCACCATGACAGAACCGGGCGAAAGCACGCTGGAGGCCAACAAGCCCTACCTATTCATGCCCACGGGCAATGCTGACTTCAGCGGCACATACACCATCCCTGCCACCATCGAGGCAGGTTCGACCACGAGCGGCCACTGGACGTTCAAGGGCGTGTATGCATATAAGGAGTGGGCAGCAAACGACCCAGAAATTGGCAAGGCTTACGGTTTTGCAGGCGTGGCGAAGACAGATATCAATGTCGGCGATTTCGTGCGGGTGACCTCGGGCGCGAAGATTCGCCCGATGAGTTGCTACCTGCTGTGGAGCGACACGCCGAGCAATGCCCGCGCACTGAACCGTGGGGCCGACGACGCTGACGAACTGCCGCAGAGCATCACCGTGCGGCTGGTGGGCTCGGACGGCGAGACGACCGCCATCGGCACGCTCTACACCAGGACGGGCGAATTCGACCTCGACGCCGACGGCTGGTATGACATGAGCGGTCGCCGACTCAGCGGCAAGCCCTCGCAGAAGGGAGTGTATATTCGCTCGACCTCTGGTCGCTTGCAAGGCAAGAATAATGGTAAAATGGTTATAGTAAAGTAAGGAGGACACGACGATGAAAAAGAAAGCATACGAGAAGCCGACATGCAAAGTCGTAGAACTGAAGCAGCGCACCTGCATTCTGGCGGGAAGTCCCACCCCGCCCGAGGCACCCGACTACAACGACTGGCTGCAATAAATACTGCAAGAGATTATCAAAGGAGCATCCGAATCTTTCGGGTGCTCCTTTTCTTAATACTTCATAATTCCTTTGATGATTTCCTTGACGGCTGCCACTTTGCTGCGGGAGACGGGTATGGCATCATGATTGTACTTCATGACGAGTTGCATGGAGCCAGACTTAGAGACAATGTGTTCCACCTGGCCGAGGTTGACAATGAAAGCACGATGACTGCGCACTATCATGGGATAGGCATGCAGCGTATCTTCCATCTGTTTCGATGTGGCGCGGAGCATATCTGAGCGAACCTGGCCCTCAAGCCAGTAAACCACTTTGACATAATTGCCGACCGCCTCTATATATAATAAGTGGGAGACGGAAAGCATGACTTTCTCATTGGTAGACCCCGTGAGGGTGATGACGTCTGGCTGCTCTATGGATGTGACTAAACCAGCCTTTTCATCCTCGTATTGCTCAACACGATGTTCTGTATCTTTCTGCAACAGTTGAAGCCGGCTGTTCAATTCTCGTGTCTCCTCCAACTCTAACGCCAGATATCTGCTACGAAACTTATATCGCCAGTAGAGTCCAATGATGAAGGAGCAGAAAGCCAGAAGCAGAATAACCTGAAGGATTCCTCGCCACGACAGCGGATCGGTGGCACCAACGCTGCTCATGGGGAAATGGAGGTAGGCGCAGATAAAGAGTGCCTCCAAGGGCGTATTAATCAGCTGAAACCACAGATTGCGGCGGATAATATACTCAACACCCTTGTCAAGCGATGTCGGTATGCTCAGGATATGGGTAACGACACCCTCTGTGACATAACAAACGCCGACCCCAAGAACCCAAATAGCCAAAAAGTGCAGATACAGCATCAGCCCCAACGCGTCTAAGCCAATGGGCTTGAACACGACAAAGGCAAGGCAGGTTATGCCGACGCTGATGATGCGCACCTTAAGAGTCTCTTTTTGTCTTCCATTCATATCGAGTGCAAAGATATGAAGAAATATGAAGAATAAAGAGTGAAGAGTGAAGAATTTGTTACCGCTCGTCACTTTTACTGCCATTCGTCACACTTTCATTACCATTCATCACATAATGATACGGAATATCCCAGATATTTGCACCTTCCAGCGATGCTGTTTAACTTTGCAACCGCAATCATGCAACAACTATCAAATGTTTTAATGAGGTTATGAAAAGAAGAACTGTTATTGGCGTTATTTTCATTGTAGCTGCTCTGTTGAAGTTGGCCACTCTGTGGGGTATTCTCCATTGGAGATGGTTTGAAACCATGTCGGAAGGCCGATGGGCCATGTATTTCAGCATATTCGTTTTGCTATATGTCGGGGTACATCTTGTTATCGACAGTTATCGTCGCGACCCAAGCCAATGGCTGCAGCGACCTGTTCCACCTACGGAAGAGGGCAAGCGCATCTGCTGTTCGGTCCACTACGGCGGCGACGAATATATATATAAAGGTGAGCCGTTCCACGGAGCCCGGCTTGACGCTTTCTGCGGGGGACTCCGCCTGGACTTGCGCGAAGCAGTCATTACGGAGGATGAGGAGATAGACATCCACACCTTCATGGGTGGCGTGGAACTGATAGTACCCGATTCGTTGAATGTCGAGACGAAAAGCCGCAGTTTCATCGGCGGTGTGGGCAATGAGACGAACCGCAACGCCAAGGACGGTGCGCCCTGTCTGCATATTGTTGCCAGTAATTTCCTCGGTGGCGTAAGTATCAGGAACTTAGCTGTACTGGCTATCGCTGTGATGATGTGTACCGCTGCATTCGCTCAGAACGACAGTCTTTCTATGGACACGACATTGTGGTATAATCAGACGCAGCAGCTGGATGGTGTCGTTGTGAAGGGTCGGCTGCCGAAAACCCGCGTAAAGGGCGATGCCATGCGAACCACTGTGGCAGGAACTATTCTGGAGAAAGCAGGCACGCTGAGCGATGCCCTCTCGAAGATTCCATCCTTGGAGGCAGAGCGCGATGGAGCCGTGAAGGTGATTGGGCGCGGCGATGCCGAGGTGTATATCAACGGGCGCCGGGTGCAGGACATGAAGGAACTCTCTCGTCTTCGTTCCGACCAGATTCAGCATGTGGACGTGGTGCAGAACCCCGGTGCCCGTTATGCCGCCTCCACGAGAGCCGTTGTGCGCATTACGCTGAAGAAGGCGCAGGGCGAGGGTTTCTCGTTTCAGGATAGCGCCGAAGGTATGTATCAGTATGGACTCTCTGCAACCAACAACCTCGACGTGAACTATCGCACGGGTGGTCTCGACATCACCGCCTCGCTGTGGGCTGGCCGCTACGGTCACAGCAAGTCTCTGCAGGATAACACCTTGACCTACTATGTCGGACCGGATAAGGTTGAAGGGGTCAGCACGCAAGAGTCTAAGAATGTCTGGAAAGGCTGGTCGCCGCAGTTGCAGGTCAACTACATGGTGAACGAGAATCATAGTTTCGGCGCCTTCTACAAATACGACCGCCATCCGAGTGGCAAATACAATGGCATGTACTATACCGATAGTTATGAGAACGGCAACTATGTAGAGCGTTCAGAGAGTAACATTTTCCAGGAGGACGAATTTAAGAAGCATATCTTCAATGCCTACTACTATGGCAAGGTGGGAAAACTGAGCATCGACCTGAATATCGACGGCCTGTTCGACGACACCAAGACACCAGGCAATACCCATGAAGTAACGACGGAGGCGGGTGGCAGTCCCGTCAACCGAAGCATCGAGAGCAACACCAACAGCAGCAATAACTTCTGGGCCTCGAAACTCATCTTCGGCTATCCCGTTCTGAAGGGCGACCTCTCCGTTGGCGGCGAGTACAGCTACAACCGCCGCACCGATGCCTACGACTTCAAGGCCACCGATGCTGTGCCCGTGAAAACCACCGACACCAAAATCAACGAGAAGTCGGCTGCCGCCTTCGTCGAATATGGCCGTTCGTTCGGCAAGGTGTTCGCCCAGGTTGGTCTGCGCTATGAACACCTGACGAACGACTATTTCAACTTCGGCAAGAAGGAAGACGAGGTGTGCCGCAACTACGGCGACTGGTTCCCCACGGCGGTCGTCTCTGCTCCTGTCGGCAAGCTACAGCTTTCGCTGGCTTACCGTCGCGACATCGAGCGGCCGGCATACTCCAACCTCACCAGCTCGACGGTCTATATCAATCGTTATACCTATCAGAGCGGCAACCCCTACCTGCTGCCGACCTATACCCACAGCCTCGTGCTGAATGCCGCCTACAAGTGGGCGAACTTGACACTGAACTACGGTCGCATCAAGGATGCCATCACGATGTCCACCGAGCCCTATCCCGGTGCCACCGACCCGCTCGTCAGCCTTGTGCGCCCCATCAACAGCCAGGACGACTACGACCGTCTCACCGTCATCGCCTCCGCCCGGCCAACTTTCAACTTTCAACTATCCACTTTCAACTGTTCGTGGCATCCTACGTGGGCCGTTGTAGCCATGTTCCAAAACTACAAGTCGCCAACCGCCACTGGCGAGGTCGTCACCCTCTCCCAGCCCTGGTTCAACGGCTCCTGGCGCAACACCGTCGAGCTGCCCCACGCCCTGCGGCTGAGCGCCGACCTGGAGTGGGCCACGAAGGGCGAGTACAACAACTTCCGCATCACACAGCCCCGCATCGTCGGTAGCCTCGGCATCCAGAAGGACATCTCGCTCCGCCGCCTGGGCATGCTGACTGCCGACCTGCGCTGCATCGACCTCTTCAACACCAACAAGACCGATGCCATCATCTACGGCTATCGCGACCTCGTCACCAGCAATCCCGCCCGTCGCACCTTCATCCTCGACCTGACGTGGAAGTTCAACGAGGCCCGTTCGAAGTATCGCGGCTCCGGTGCCGGCGACAAGCAGAAAGCAAGAATGTGACTCAAAACAATAAAAACAATCTCAGAAATGAAAAAAGTATTATTGCTATTCGTTCTGCTGTGCAACGTAACTATTGGATGGGGACAGGCTATAAGTAATGAAGGCCTGCTTCAGGATTACTACTATTTCTTCAGTCAATTGGAGCAGATACATCCAGATCCGACTGGTACCGACACCTATGCGATAGATGGTGAAGAATGGAGCGGAAAAGAAATGGAACTAGTTATATAAATCATAGTATAAAGATGAAAGAAATATTGTACATATTGCTGGATAATTATGCCGAGCACGAGATTGGTTTCATGCCAAGTGCAGTGAGCACCGATGGTATATGCTTTCGTAAGGAACCAAAGTATATTAACAAGATTGTAGCCCCAACGATGGAGCCTGTAAAATCGCTAGGCGGTATGCGAACCCTGCCCGACTATTCGTTCGAAACCATGCCTGAAGATTATGCTGCCTTGGTACTGATAGGTGGTTTCGGTTGGATGAATTCTGAAGCTGAGCGTGTATTGCCCATTGTTAAGGATGCGCTGAGCAAAGGTGTTGTTGTGGGGGCTATCTGTAATGCCGCTTCGTGGATGGCAAAGCAGGGACTGCTGAACAACATCAAACATACAGGTAATGGTATCGACCAACTGAAATTGTGGGGTGGTAACAACTATACCAACGAGGCTGGTTATGTGAACGAGCAGGCCGTAGCTGATGGTCGTATCGTTACAGCCAATGGTTCGGGATATCTTGAGTTTACACGCGAGCTGCTTAAACTGCTTGAGAACGATACGCCAGAAATGATAAATCGCTGGTACACGTTTATGAGCGTCGGACTGGTAAAGTTGTACTCGCCACGTCCTCGATTCAAATTCAACACCATTGGCCTTTTTACCACCGATTGGGATGGCATTCAACCCAATGTAGAGATGATGCTGGACGACATGCGTATCATCCTCTATCCTCGTAGTGATTTCGAACAGATGGTATCTTACAAATTCCAATATCCTGAAGGGCTCAATGGCACTGTTGAATTAGCATTCGATGTCCCTTCGTATGCCGATGTTGACAAGGAATATCAGCATGCACTCCGCCATGGAGCGATATCTGTTCTTCCTCCCACCACAAAGCCATGGGGCCAGCGCACTTGTTACGTTGCCGACCCTGATGGAAATCTGATAGAGATAGGCTCGTTTACAATCGAGCAGAATTATCATTGATTAGTAGATAATGAAGTCTATCCGTATTTTTGCGATGGCGCTTGCAACAATGGGTGTCATCCATATCGTAGCTACTTTTACTCCATTAATTAATGGTGGTTTGGAGTTGCTAAGTCCGGCCAAGCAGCAGGCTATAATTTATATGAGCCTAATGTGTGGCATGCTACTAATAGTGTGCGGCTTGCTTATAGCAATGCTACATAAGAAAGTAAAAGAACATCCGTTTCTACGTAGGCCATATATGTTGATATATGGTGCACTGAGCGTTGATGGCATAGCGGCTGTCGCTTTCATGCCTCATAACCCGTTTGCGTGGCTGGTGTCTATACTTATTTGTTGTTTGGCTATTTCCCAAAAAGCATGGGAAGAGAAAACGATAATATCAAATGAATAGAATTACAATGGAAACAAATCGTATCATATTGCGCCCTTGGCGCGAATCGGATGCGGAGACACTATATAAATGGGCTTCTGATCCTGATGTCGGGAGTCGTGCAGGCTGGCCGCCGCATCAAAGTGTGGAGGAGAGTCTGGAGATCATTCGTACCGTATTCAACGACGCCACCTGCACTTGGGCTATCGAACTCAAGGAGACTGGCTCGGCCATCGGTGCTATGGGCTATGGCCCTTCGTGCGAGTGTGACCTTCCGGCGCGCGAAGGAGAGCCACTCATCGGCTATTGGGTGGCGAAACCCTATTGGAATCAGGGCATCTGCACGGAGGCCCTACGGCTGATGTTAGACCATATCCGACTGTCGACCGATATCCAATCGCTCATCAGCGGCCACTTCGTAGATAATCCCGCCTCTGGCCGTGTGATGGAGAAATGTGGCTTCGTCCCTACAGGTGAAAACTGCATCGATGCGAATCAGTATCAAGGGAAGGACCGTCCCATCAGAGTGTTGAGACTGGAATTTAACCGATAAAAGTACTACTTGCATGGCGATAACGAGTGAGAGATTAAGGCAGACATTCAGCGAGGGAGGTGCTCAGGAAATTTACCAAGACGTCAAAGCTGAGGGCGATTTCCTCGGCTTTGCACGACGGTATGTCTTTGACCCAGAGTATCGCCTGGCGAGGAGTGCCTTGTGGGGACTGACCAAAGCAACCGACGAAGAGTTGTCAGCATTACAGGCCATTCTCAATGAACTGATAGACCAAGCCATGCAGACGAAGAATTCTTCTGTCTGTCGGTTGACCTTGAACATCATTGTGCGTCTGAAGATGGAAGAGGCCGACTTGCGGACGGATTTCCTTGACTTCTGCTTTGAGCACATGGTTAGCTTCGAAGAGCTACCTGGCATCCAAACGCTTTGCATGAAACTCGCCTATCGCATGTGTAGTTTTTATCCAGAACTGATGGACGAACTGAAACGCACCATTGAGGCGATGGAAATAGACTACTACAAGCCAGCATTGAAAGGCTTGCGTAAGAGAATCCTGAATGGGAAATTAATCATAAACGTATGAAACAGGAAATCAATCCCAACGACACCAATCGGGCCATCGCCTTCGAGTTGTGGACGAAGTCGCCCATGCCCATGGTGACGTTCACGAAGACCTTCGACGTGACGCGGCTCTGCAAGGTG
>CACXYH010000095.1 GCA_902771785.1 uncultured Prevotellaceae bacterium | reverse complement strand
CTTGCAAATCGTCACAACCTACTTGCAGATGATGTTTCGTCAGTCGTTTTCAGCCTTCCACTCGGTAGGTGTCAGTCCTGTTGCGGCTTTGAAGGCGCGGAAGAAGGACGACTCAGTGGTGAAGCCCGACTGCATCCATACCTCCGTCATCTTCATGTCGGGGTGTTGGAGCAACAGTTGCTTGGCGTGCTCCACGCGGTAGTTGCTGATGAACTGCGAGAAGGAGTAGCCCCGTTGACTGTTGATGCAGGCCGACACGGCGTTGCGGTTCGTATGGAGACGGGTGGCCAGGTCGGCCAGCTTCAGGTCGCTGTCGAGATAGAGTTGCTCTTGCTCCATGAGCTGGCTTATCTGCCTCATCAGCTCTGTTCCGGTATTGGTCTTGTCGGATTCTTCCGCTTCTTCTTCCTCCTCTCCGGTCTCGGCAGCCTCAGTAATCGGGGCTGCCCCCATGCCGATTGTCTCAGTCGACCTCCGCTTCCTATTATATAGAATAATAAGGAGTGCGGCAGCCGTCAGCAGTAAGGCGGCTATTGTCATCCAGAGCCAGACGGCCTTGGAGCCATCGGCCTGTTCTTGGCTCAGGCGGCCGACGTGCAGTAGATAGACCGAGGCCAGCGGCGAGTAGTTGTCGTTGCCCAGTGAGCCGCCCAAGGGGCGGTTGTAGTTGATGCCGCCCATAATCATCAGGTCGCCATCGCCGGTGATCAGTATATGCGGAAATCCTGCATCGGGCAGCGGGTCGGTATAGTAGAGGGTGAGTGGGGCAGGGCGCTTGTCGTACTCCACGCAGACGAGGTAGTGGCGGTTGTCCTTGTCTCTGCCGTGCACGTAGCCTCGATGGGCTTTACGGTCGGCGATGACGGGGCTGTAATAGTAAATCTTTCCGTATGGTCCTTTCTTAGGCACTGGGCATGTGGTGGGCAGCAGGGTGAAGGTAGTATCGCGCACCAGCATGAAAGCCAGTTGGCGGTATGGATCCCAGGCGGTGCTGTCGCCCTCCTGCCAGTCCTCCACAGGCATCAGCCAGGAGTAGTTGCCCGTGGCCTCGTCGCCTATGAAGCCCGTGTTGTTACAAAAAGAAGCCTCATAGAACAGCGGCTGCCAACGTCGCAGCAGCGGAACGTGTAGTGGGTTGCCCTTCAGTCGGTCGGCGACGTCGCTCATCAGCGGTTCGCCGTGCGTGCCACCGTTGCCGAGGATGAGCACGTCGCCAGAGCTGGTGCGCAGCATGTAGGGCGAGGCACGCCCGACCGTCACCTCTTTGGCGAAATGGAAATAGCGGTCGCCGTCGAAGAGCTCGATGCTGTCGCCAGCATACCAGTTGCCCGCCACCACCACGCGGCCGCTGTCAATCTCTATGGCTTGGGCCAGCGTGCGCTTCGTGTCGAAGCAGCTGAAGGCACGGAAGGTGTGCGTCGTCGGGTCGTACTCCTCCACAGGGAACGTCTGGCCGATGCCCAACGGTTTCTCGCTGCCGCCGCCCAGGATGACCTTGCCGGAGCTGAGCACCACGCAGATGCCGTTGTCGTGGGGGAAGGCCGTCTCCACGAGGTGCCAACGACCATCCTTGAAGTATTCGGCGGTAGCTGTGGGGACGAAGTTCGTGGTATGTCCGCCCACCACCGTTACCTCGCCGTTTACGCAGAAGGCGGTGTGAGCGCTCCGTGGAACGTTCAGGTCGGCCAGCCGTTCAGCTTCTATCTTCCTGACCATGCAGGTATCATTCTTGCTGCTGATGTTTCCTGGCATGAGGAAAGCGCAGCAAAGAATGAAAAGGTTCCTGTTTTTCCAAAGTTTATTCATGTTCAATAAGTTTACAGCATCTCGTCCCAAGTCTTCTGCGTGCTGGCATATCCAAAATGGGTGTCGGTCTGCAGTTTTGTTTCTTCTTTGATGGCTGCAAAGTTAAGGAAAAATGCTGAAACTGCCAAAGAATTGTAACTAAGCCCCCGAATAATTTGGAGATATTAAAAACTATACGTACTTTTGCAGGCGGTATGAATAAAATTTGCAAACTGATTTCCGACTATATGGGTGTGCTGGTGCTGCTGTCGGCGGTGCTGGCCTTGGCCACCCCCTCAACGTTTAGCGGCGTTAAGCCCAGTGTCATCAATCCGCTGCTCGGCCTCGTCATGTTTGGCATGGGCATGGCACTCCGCATTGAAGACTTCCGAATCGTGTTCAGCCGTCCGCGCGACATCGCCATCGGTTGTCTGGCGCAGTTTTCCGTCATGCCCCTCTTGGCGTGGGTGCTCAGCCGGCTGTTCGCGCTCGACGAGGCGCTGACCGTAGGCGTTGTGCTCGTAGGCTGCTGCCCTGGCGGCACGGCCTCTAACGTTATCACTTATCTGGCTAAGGGCGACCTTGCGCTAAGCGTCGGAATGACGGCCACGTCTACGTTGCTTGCTCCTTTCGTCACGCCTCTGTTGGTGTGGCTGCTCGTGGGCCAGACGGTCGATGTTCAGGTGGCCGGCATGTTGCTGAGCATTCTCTGGGTGGTCATCCTGCCCATCGTGGCCGGATTGCTGGCCAAGTGGCTCTGGCCGAAGTTCACGGAGCGGGCCACGGCCTATCTGCCTGCCTTGTCGTCGCTGGCCATCTGCGCCATTGTTCTCATCATCATTGCCGCCAATGCCTCGAAGCTGCTGGAGGGTGGGCTCATCATCATCCTCGTCGTCATGCTCCACAACCTTTGCGGACTCTCGCTTGGCTACGCCATTGGTCGCCTGCTGCGTCTGCCTGCAGCCAAGCGCAAGGCCGTCAGCATTGAAGTGGGCATGCAGAACTCCGGTCTTGCCTCCAGTCTCGCCACGCTCCATTTTGCCGCCTATCCCATGGCCACCATCCCCGGTGCTATCTTCAGCGTGTGGCACAACATCAGCGGAGCCGTCGTCGCCCGGCTGTATGCGCGGAATTCTGATGTCGACCAGTGATGTTCAGGAAGCATAGCCCGTCCGTGTGGCCTACGTATTCAGGTCAATGCTGAACCTGTCTGCTATCCATTTCACGATGTGGGGAGGCAACACTTTCGTGCCTGGCTTCAAGCCCATCTGCAACAGTTCCTGGCGGTAGGGTCGGCACCAGTTCATCAGCGTCCTCACCGTCACACCCGCGCTGTTTGCTAATTGCTGTTTCGTCATTGCTTTCATAGAGCTATGTTGTTTTTCGTTGCTAATATCATACTTTCTGTGTGAAAAGTGCATGTTTACGAGGCCTAAACACCATGTTTGCGTGGTCAAAACACCATGTTTACGAATGATATTCCTCCGAGTGACGGATGACGGACGTGACACATGGTTGCTTGATGCTTCTCGTGCGTACGCATGAAGTGTTGTCAGTGCAGGATGTTCCTGCGTACGCGTACGAGAGATTCTACGTATGATCCGTCACATCTGTCATCTGACACACTTCACTTTTCACTATTCACTTTTCACTCTTCACTTTTCACTCTTCACTGTCTGCCGCAAGCATGCGCTGGCGGGCCATGATTTCCTCCGCAGTACGTCGCACGACGATGTAGCCGCGGCCCTGGCTGTTGCGCCTGCACGCAAAGCCGAGGTCACGGAAGGCGCGGCCCAGGCGCACGTCGCTGAGCTGTTGCACAGTGTTGCCGCCTACAATCTGCATGGCACGGCTGACGGGCATGAACTCGCCACCCTCCAGCTCGCGCGGCTTGCGGAAGTAGACGTCCACCAGTTCGCGCTCCTGCTTCGGCGTCTCGTAGTGTTCGTTGTGACGGCTGAGCCTACGGATCTCGTCCTGGTCGAACCAGAACTGGAAGCCTTCACGATATAGCCGGTAGGCCTCCGCATAGATGCCCTCGTAGTTGAAGGGATGGTCGCGCGGATTGCGAATCTGCTCAATCTCGAACGGCAGCCAACGGCGGTTGCCCGTCGGGTCACTGAGGAACTGCACATTGTTGCCCGTGCCGCAGAACGAGGCGATGTGCTTGCGGTGCTCGTGGTAGTGGGCGTAGGCCGCCCGTTCGTCGATCGATGGCATGGTGACTGCCGCCTTCAGCTGGTTCAGGTCGCGTGGCGACATCGTGTCCAGCTCCTCGCAGCACACGAGGCCGTACTGCGCCAGCGTCAGCAGGTCGTCCTTCGTCATGCGGTTCGAGTTGGTCTTGGTGTAGAAGTACTGCTTCAGTTCCGGCGGCAGCAGGTAGTTGAACCAAGTCGTCTTGTACGACCCCTGTTCGCCGATCAGCACCAGGATCACGTTGTTCACCGCGCTCTCGTCCACCCATGCCGCCACCATCGCCACCAGCCACTTCTTCAGGTACAGGTAGAACAGTTCCTGCTCCTCATCTCCGCCCTTTACGCGCACCGTCTCTGCCAGTTCGCGAATGTAGTCGCTCCCCTCGCCATTCGGAGAGGGGACGGGGGTGAGGTTGTCCAGATACTCCCGAAACGGATGAAACTCCCTGACGAAGTCGCTCTCGATGATGCGGTAGATGTCCTGCACGTTCACCCGCCTCGTCTTCGACATGTCCTTCCATAGCGAGTTCACCTTCGTGTCGCTGATGGGCTGCCATGTCCCCTCGCCATTCGGAGAGGGGCCGGGGGTGAGGCTCTCCGTCCTCGACGTAATCACATTGCGCCGCAACTTCACGTGCTCCGTCAGAAACGCCTCAATCTCCTCCACGCTGGCAAAGCCGCGACTGTCAGCATCCAGTGAGTAGTTGCGCTTCTGCCCGCCACGGCTGCCGTGCTCCTCGGTCTTCTCATAGCACGACGCAATGACACTTGCTGCCTTTTCGTAGTCGGCAAACTCCGCGACCGCCCACTCCGTAGCCGCTTCCAATGAGAAGCCGAACTGGTTGAGCCGGTAGCCCACTCGCATCACGTAGTCGTTGTGCGAGCCCGGCGCATATACCGCCCCTTCGCCCTCTACCTCCGGTTTGATGGTCTTCTGGTAGAGCGAGCGAATGCGGGCCAGTTCGCGGCTCCGCTTCCGGTTCTCCTTCATCGGTTGCTGCATCTGCTCCCACTCGCGGCCTATCCATTCCGCCGTGAACACCTCGGCCTGCGGGTTGAAGTACACCTCGCCGTCGTGCGCCACCACCGTCAGCCGCGTCACGTTCTTGCACTTCTCGTCCGCCACGGCTCCCGTCAGCCGCTCGTAGTGCGCATTGCCCGCCGCAAACGCCTTGCGGTAGTACTGCATCTGCTGCTTCAGCGGAAACGCCTCGTCCAGCTCATACCGATACAGCACCCGCAACCCCTCGCCGCTGATGGTGGTGTAGCACAGCAGCGTGTGCGGGTCATTGACAATCTTCTGTTTTAGTGTGTTGACAGCGGTAGCCAATTTTTCACTCTTCACTCTTAATTCTTGGACAGCGGTAGCCAATTTTTCACTTTTCACTCTTCGCTCGGCTTTGCCGCTTTGCTTTGCAAAGAACTTTTCACTTAAAATGTGGTCAAAGTCCACCATGCTCACCCCTGTCAGCCTCACCACGTTTTTCTGCGCCTTGCCGCCCTCGAAGATGCACGGTACGGCAAACAGCATACTCTCGTTCTTCAGTGAGTCCAAGCGGTGCTGCCTGAATCCCAGCGTCAGTTCCCGCGTCCGTCCATCGCTCCGAATGGCCTCCACCATCGCCTCCAGCGTACTGCTCCGGGGCTCCTTGTCCCAGAAATTTCGAAATACAGATACTTCCATTGTGATAGAATTTTGCGCCCAAATTTACGCAAAATAAAAGACCCCGACAAAAATCGTCGGAGCCTCGGAATGTTTTTCGGAACTTTCGGAATCATTTTCGGAATTGAGCCAGTGCTTTCATCAGTTCTTTGCCCAAGATGATAAACTGTGACGATGCGCCGTCCTCGGCCCACTTGTCAAGACTTCGTGACATTTTTCCTGTGCGGATGGGTTTGCTCACGGCATCGTCGTTGCAGTCATAGCGGATGGGTATAGTGAACGGCCATTGCGACACGTCTCGCACAAACTGGCTCACAGTACCCTGATAGCCCATCATCTGATAGATGCGATAGGCCACGCTCCATGATATGTTGCCCCACCAGTGGCCGTCATTCACTGTCTTTTCCACAGCCCAGACCATCGCTTCGGGCGGTGGAATTTCCGACTTGGATTCTCCTTCCCTTTGATTCGTGTTGAATGACTTTTCCAGCACCTTTCCGTCAAAAACGTATTGATTGTCTATGTGCTGGCTGCCCTTTTCATAGATGTTTAATACGATGCTGCCTTGGTGATCCATGTCTTTCCTGTGCAGTTGCTCCAGCAGTTCGTTCACCATCTTCAGAACATCGGCGGGCAGCAGGTCGCCATGTCCTCCCAGATTGTCTGGGACTTCTTCATTTTGATTCATTTTCACGTTTTCCGTTTTAATTATTGATAATAAAAACATATAATACGCTGTGAGGCGAGAGGGAAAAGGAACGGAAGACGTGGGCGGGTTAATTTGGGGTCACAGCAAGCTCCCAGGTAGGCAAACCTTTCATAGATGCTGCTACTGCCAAAAGCCCACGTCTCCGTTGTAGGAGTCGTGAGCAGGCAGCCATCGCTTCTATGAAGTCTTATTGAATTTGCCGTTCGGGAGACTAACAAAAGCTGCGGTTGCTTCACCTTCTTATATGTCTTCAGTTGCAAAGGTACGATTTTTCCTTCACATTCCGACACATTTTTGAAAAATATCTTATGGACTCATAGGAAATTATATGTTTGAGGGTTCAACATCTATTTGTTCCTATAAAGAAAACATCAGGAAGGGTATTACCCTCAATCCCCAGCTTGTCGCTGCCAGCCAGTTGGTAGGTAATGTCGGGTTCTCCATAATCCTTACTGTTTTTTTGAAAGTTAGACATAAAGTGATTGGGTCACGAATTGTTATTTGAGT
Source organism: uncultured Prevotellaceae bacterium (assembly GCA_902771785.1). GTDB lineage: Bacteria > Bacteroidota > Bacteroidia > Bacteroidales > Bacteroidaceae > Prevotella. The sequence goes on along the minus strand of CACXYH010000095.1, from coordinate 48 downwards.
TTATTTGTTTGCATCTTGCTTGGGGTTACTTTTCTATCTCATATGAAA
>CACXYH010000094.1 GCA_902771785.1 uncultured Prevotellaceae bacterium | reverse complement strand
CCAATCGACGAAGATGCAGGTAAACGTCATGTGCTTGTCGCCCTCGCCCCTGCCCCACGTCTGATAGCGGTCGCTGCTGCCCAAGACGCTCTGGGCCAGACAGGCTCCCTCAATGCCGGGAATCTTGCGCAGGTCGGCATCGATGGCATCGGCATGATTGCGCGTGTCGGGCGCCGTCGGCACTACCATCACTTCGTCCTTGTCGAAGCCGTAGTCGGTGTGGAAGATGAGGTAGCTCTGCAGATACATGATGCCCACGCCGATGACCAGCATGAACGACACGACGAACTGCAGGCAGATCAGCGAGGTGCGCAGAACGCGACCCTTGGGCGACAGACCGAACGAGCCTTTCAGCACCAAGGCTGGCGGGAAGGACGTGACATAGTACGACGGATAGGCCCCGGCCAACAGTCCCACCACGATGCTGATGAGCAGGGTGATGCCTACCAGCCACAGGTTATCCTGCAACAGGATGCTGCCCTGCACCAGCTCCTGTAAACCTAAGTCGTGAGCCAGCCAGACCATCGCCATCGCCCCCACGAATGCCAGCAGACTGATGATGACGGCCTCGGCTAGCAGACTGCCGCGCAGACTGGCCGTCGATGCGCCCAACACTTTCTGCGTGTTGATGCTGCGGATGCGCAGCGGTGTCTCGGCCAGCGTGAAGTTCATGAAGTTGACGGCGGCTATCACGACAATCAGCAGCGAGAAGCAGATGAGCAGATAGACGGAACTCCTACTGACCGACTTGATGTTGGGCGAATCCTTGCTGAGGTCTTTCGCGAAATGGGTATCGGCAATCGGCGTCAACACCACTTGCAGGGCTTCCTCCTCTTGCTGAGTCTTCATGTTGAAGTCATTCTTGAACAGCTCGACGGCTTTCTGGCGCATGGCGGTAATCACGTTCGGCAGGTTGGCTGCATCGTCCACACGGACGTAAGCCTGATAGTTCCAGTTCTGGTAGTTGCCTTCATTGGAATTAATGCCGATAAAGCTGTTGCCGTGCAGGAAGTTGTTTTCCGGATAGTCTTCTATCACAGCACACACATTGTAGATCCAGCTATCCTCCCATTTGTATTTCAAGGTTTTGCCTGCTGCATTGGCAGTGCCAAAGATGCGCATGGCTTCCGAGCGGGGCAGCACGATATTGCCCAACTGGTTCAAGCCCTTCAAGTCGCCGCCAATGACAGTTGGCTTGAAAACGCTCATAAAGTCGTTGATGCCATACACCAGATTCAGCGAATACTCCTGATCGTCCAACATAAACTGGTCGATTCTTGTCCAGCCCTCTTCGATGCCATAGCCTTTGATATGCGGCGACGTTGCCGCCAACTGCTCCACCAGCGGACGGGGCAGCGTCACGCCATAGTCCTCCATGCCAGGTCCTAACTTCATGGTCAGACGGAACAGCTTTTCGTGCTCCGTAAAACTCTTGTTGTAGCCCAGGTCGTAGTTGACCTGCGTCATGATGACAAAGAACGAGGCAAAGGCCAGGCTCAGCCCCAGCAGGTTCAGCAGGTTTGCCGTCACAAACTTGCGGAACATAGATGTGAAGTTTCTGATGATAGTCTTCATACGTTTTACACTTTTGACGACGCAAAGTTACGAGAAGAAAACGAATCCGCCAAGGCTTCAGACCCTGGCGGATGCAGATTGTCTAAAAATTAGACAGTAAAGCGTACAATTTTTGGACAGTCTGTGAGTAAATCAAGCATGTCTTGTCATCATTTTTCTTTAAGAACAATGCCAAACATCATCCGGATCACGGCATGCGACGAATGACCTTTGTCTGGTCTTTAATGACGACACCGCGCGATGTGTCGTTGGCCTTAATACCATTGAGCAAATATACCGGGGCGTTTCTTTGAGGTACTGATGACGTGGCGTGAATGTCCGTCGGACTGTCGACTATCGCATCATACTCTGCCTGCGTCTCTGCCATTCGAGCATCAAATGCCGCCATAGGGTAGAGGCCGTCGCTGTTGGCAGTAAGACCTTCTACCGTGATGGGCAGCACCATCGGTGGCTGGTCGACAGAAAGTAGGGTGCGTCCTTGTAGCTGACTGACAGTCTGATAAACCAGATTGATGGCTACGAAGTCGTCAGTGCCGTCGGTCCATTTCTCGAATACTATTTTCGAGCCGATGGGCGTATGTATTTCTACGGCGTTCTCCGTTTCGGGAATGTTGAGGCGTAGTGCAGCAGAGAGACTTGCCAGATTGGAGTCGTGACCGCAGAGGAAGGTGAACTTACGGTCGGAGCGTTGCAGTTCCTCGCGGATGCGGGTCACCAGCGGATAGGCCAGATTGACGGCAGCACTGTGGGGCGTGAAGAGTAGACCGTCGTAGACTGCCTTTATTTCGCCAAAAGCACGCCATTGATCCATCGTGAGTTCATGACCGAAAGCCGACATGCTTTCCGATTCATAGCACTGCAAAACCAGAGCGTCGGCCACACTATTGATGAGCTTATAGCCACCCTTCATTTTGGGTTCGTCGCCCTTCTCTATGGTAAACTGTGTGTCGTCAAACCTGAAATGCAGCGTGTCGCCTTGCAAGGCTGCTGGCGACCGCGCTATGTCGACCACCTGCTCCATCAGTTCGATAGCCGACTGTTGGGCAGCCATCCATGCTTGCGGACCACCATGCATGGCATTCATATCGCTGATAACCTGTTGGCGATAGCTGTCGTTCATCTTCGTAAACTGCGGCGTGAACAGCGGATCCATCTTGTCTTCATCATATAGATGGGTTATCTCCACGTTGGCAAAGGGCAAAAAACCAGCCGAGAAATATTTTGCAGTGGCAAACGTGCGTTGACGTGAGTTGGCATAGAAGAGCACTTCTTCACCTTCAGGACGATAGTTCTCAGGCATCAGTCCCTCGCTGACCACCCATTTACGGAAGAACTGTCCCATCTCCGTCTCGAGTACGCCACCTCGCAGCGACAGTTCGCTGCCTGCCGACGACCAGTTGAACCACTGATGAGGAGTCACCCTGATGTAGTCGGCCGACGAGCTTAGCGGTGACCGTATGTTGTGGCGGCTCATCACCACCACTTCCTTTAGTTCGTATTTCTCCCGAAAGCCGTCGTTGCGCTTCGTCTGTGCCTGCGTACCCATTACTAGGGCGAGGACTGTAATCATTTTGCGAATATTATGTTGCAAAGATATGTATTTCTGTCGAAAATAACAAATAAAATGGACGAAATCTATCCATAAGCAGGTAGATTTCGCCCTTCACTACAGTTGAAACTGTTTTTACTCCGTTTTAATATTATTGACGAGATTCTCATAACCCTCGAGCCGTGTCGATTATTGCACGCAGCTCACTATTTTCTTTCCGCAGACCGCTCTCTGACAATTTGCAACCGATAGGCTCGTTTTTTGCTCATCGTGACAATTATCTGACAAGTTTGCACGCCCACAAGTTTTCAAAATGTCAACTAATTAAAGTTTTAACAAACAAAATGAAAAGATATTTTACGATATTCGTTACATTCTGACTACCTTTGCACCGAAAACAGAAGAATAGTGTAAGTAAGAACCATAAAAGGAAAACTAAACTGAAAAGAAAGATGGAAGCACTAAGATTTCAGGTTGTCGGCGAGGCATTCAGGAAGAAGCCGCTCGACGTAGAAGCTCCAGAAGAGCGACCCGCAAAGTATTTCGGCTCGAAAGTATTCAACCGCGAGAAGATGTACAAGTACCTGCCCAAGAACGTCTACGAGAAGATGATCGACGTGATGGAGAATGGCGCACGGCTCGACCGGCAGATTGCCGACGCCGTGGCCGACGGCATGAAGCAATGGGCCACGGAAAACGGCGTGACCCACTACACCCACTGGTTTCAGCCGCTGACCGAGGGCACGGCCGAGAAGCACGACTCGTTTATAGAGCACAACGGCAAGGGCGGCATGGTCGAGGAGTTCACCGGCAAGCTGCTCGTGCAGCAGGAGCCCGACGCCTCCAGTTTCCCCTCGGGCGGCATCCGCAGCACCTTCGAGGCCCGCGGCTACTCGGCCTGGGACCCCACCTCGCCCGTGTTCATCATCGACGACACGCTCTGCATTCCCACCGTATTCATATCCTACACGGGCGAGGCGCTCGACTATAAGGCTCCGCTGCTGCGCGCCCTCCACGCCGTCAACGTGGCCGCCACCGACGTGTGCCACTACTTCGACCCCAGCGTGAAGAAGGTGACGAGCAACCTCGGTTGGGAGCAGGAGTACTTCCTCGTAGACGAGGGCCTCTACTCGGCCCGCCCCGACCTGCTGCTGACGGGCCGCACGCTGATGGGCCACGACTCGGCCAAGAACCAGCAGATGGACGACCACTACTTCGGCTCCATCCCCGAGCGCGTCGCCGCCTTCATGCGCGAGCTGGAGATAAGGGCGCTCGAGCTGGGCATCCCCTGCAAGACGCGCCACAACGAGGTAGCCCCCAACCAGTTTGAGCTGGCTCCCATCTTCGAGGAGACCAACCTGGCCGTCGACCACAACATGCTGCTCATGTCGGTCATGAAGCGCGTGGCCCGCAAGCACGGTTTCCGCGTGCTGCTCCACGAAAAACCCTTTGCCGGCATCAACGGCTCGGGCAAGCACAACAACTGGAGCCTCTCTACCGACAACGGCGTGCTGCTACACGCTCCCGGCAAGACGGCCGAGCAGAACCTGCGCTTCGCCACCTTCATCGTCGAGACGCTGATGGGCGTCTGGCGCCACAACGGACTGCTCAAGGCCAGCATCATGAGCGCCACCAATGCCCACCGCCTGGGCGCCAACGAGGCGCCGCCCGCCATCATCAGCTCGTTCCTCGGCAAGCAAGTGAGCGAACTGTTAGACCATATAGAGAAAGCCGACGTGCAGGACATCCTCGCCATGGCCGGCAAGCAGGGCATGAAGATGGACATTCCAGAGATTCCAGAACTCTTCATCGACAATACCGACCGCAACCGCACGTCGCCCTTCGCCTTCACCGGCAACCGCTTCGAGTTCCGCGCCGTAGGCTCAGAGGCCAACTGCGCCTCCGCGATGATAGCCCTGAACAGTGCCGTGGCCGAAGCCTTGGTGGAATTCAAGAAGCGAGTGGACGCCCGTATTCCTGAGTTCGAGAAGAAGCTGGCCGGTACGGAGCATAGTGCCACGTTCCACGCCATCATCGACGTGCTGCGCGAAGACATCAAGGCCTGCAAGCCCATCCGCTTCGACGGCAACGGCTACAGCGACGAGTGGGTCGTGGAAGCACAGAAGCGCGGACTCGACGTGGAGAAGTCGTGCCCGAAGATTTTCGAGCGCTACCTCGACGACACGAGCATCCAGATGTTCGAGAGCCTGGGCGTGATGACCCGCAAGGAGCTGGAAGCTCGCAACGAGGTGAAGTGGGAGACCTACACGAAGAAGATTCAGATTGAGGCCCGCGTGCTGGGCGACCTCTCGATGAACCACATCATTCCCGTGGCCACCCGCTACCAGACGCAGCTGCTGCAGAACATCAGCAACATGACCCTCGTCTTCCCCATCGACACGGCCGACAAGCTCTCGGCCCGCAACAAGCAGATAGTGCAGGAGATTGCCGAGCGCACCAGCGCCATCGAGAAGGGGGTTGAGGACTTGGTGAACGCCCGCAAGCAGGCCAACAAGATAAGTGACGAGCACCAGAAGGCCATTGCCTATCACGACCAGGTGGAACCGAAGCTCGACCAGATTCGCTATCAGATTGACAAACTCGAACTGATTGTGGACGACGCCCTGTGGCCCCTGCCGAAGTATCGCGAACTGCTGTTTATCAGATAAAAAACACAAGAGAAAAGAGAGCTCGAAACGTGATTGTTTCGAGCTCTCTTTTTCATGAGATTTCACGATTTCCCGTCACTCACATCAGAACAGGAAGCGAAGGGCAAGGCCAAAGCGGGTCTTGTCGAAGAACTTACTATCGGACACCTGCTGCTTGTAGACCTTTTCGTCGCAAAGCGTGGAGTAGTTGGCCTCAACATAGTTCTTGTTGTAGAGGCAGTTCGCGTCGTAGAGGGCAAAGACTTCCAGCTCTACGGCCTTCGTAGTCCATCCGAACGACAGCTTGGGGCTGACGGTTATGTCCTTGCTGCCTATCTCCTTGTCGGTGGTAGAATTGTTGGTGGGGTTCTTCTCCTTGAACGCAGAGGTAAGGTTGGCTACCCCCAGCTCTGCACCCAGTCCCAAGTAGAGGGCATAGTCAAAATCGTGAGAGAGATGGATGTGCAGGTCGACGGGAACGCTGACGTACTGCTTCTCGAAGAAGCCGCCGCCCAAGTCGGCATCGCGGCCAAACAAGACCTTCGTACTGGTCATGTAGTTATACTTGGCTCCTACCTCGAGATTAATCCAGCTGATGAAAAAGCCCAGGCGCACGTTGACGCCGGCGCCCAGCGTAGAATGTGCCCCGCCCATGGTGCCGTCGACGGCAAAGCCCACGCGGAAGAACTTGCCTCGCCAGTTGAGGTAGTTCTGGTGCTCGCAGCGCCACTTCACCTTTTCGGTGACCTCCGCATCGTGGGTAGCCAGCTTTTCGGCCTCCCAGGAACGAAATCCCCAGTGGTCGGTGAAGAGCAACGCCCATTTGTCTTCGCATTCATTCCTGTATTTCGAGTCTGGATTTGTTTTCACATAACCTTCATAGTCTGCACAGGTAATAGTCTTTGCTGCCTCCTTCGCAAGCAGGATGCGGTGGCCGGCCTCGGCCTTCATCTCCTTGGCGAAAGTGTGCTGCGCGTCGTGCTCGAGCATCTTGCCCGCCCAGCCTATGGCATCGTCATACTGACCGGCGTCGAAGGCGGTCTGCAGTTGCTGCTGCATCCCAGCCAGCACATCGGCACGCAGCTCGTTGCTGCGAGCCTGGATGCGACTCTTGTAGGCTTCGTCGAACAGTTCGTGGCCATTCCATTTCTTATCGACGAATGAAGCCACCTTCTTATAGTCGGTCTCGCCGGCAATCTGCTCATTGTAGATGGTGCTGCGCACGATGGAGAGCGCCTTGTCGCGAGTTTCGGCGGTGGCCACGCCGCTGAAGCCTGCCGCACACAGCTTATCCATGTCGTTACCAGCTTCGGCCAGGATGCGCTCGTTCCAGTAGCGGGCGGCCTGCTGCTTGTAGGTATCGGTGGTTTCCGATGCCAATGCGAAGTCGGCAATGTCGTTGAGGCTGCCATGCAGCTTCAGTTGCTCCCAGCGGTAGTTGCTCAGGAAGTCGGGGTCGTAGGTGATGGTCTGCGTCTGCGTGTACTCATCGCCATTCTGGTCGCGGAAGCGGCGGCTGGTCCAGTTGCCGAACTCGTCGGTCTGGTAGTCGTAGTAGGTTCGCGAATAGTTCTCCGAGTGCTGATGGGTCAGCTTGCGGGTGTAACCACCCGACGTATTCACCTTTGCTCCGCTCACGGCTGCCTGATACTGCTTCTGCAGCTTTGCCTTTCGGGCGGGGTCTTTCTCCTTCCTTATCTGCTCCAGCAGTTTCTGCACACCGTTGTCGTCGATTTTGTCTTTACGCTCAACGTATTCTTCCGACGTGGTTGTCCAGCTGACGCTTTCTGCGATTTTCGAAAGGAAACCGTCTGAGCCATAGCTGTAGGTGTTGTTGTACTTGCGGTCACCTGCCGTGAAATTGACGGTCGTCACTTTTCCTTGCTTCATGACCACGTCGATGCTTAGATTTCCGTCTCTGCCTACATAGCCGTTTTTCGTTGCTTGGAAGTTCTCTCTGAAGACGCCGAAGCCGATGGCAGTCTCAGCAGAGAGTGTCGTCAGCTGGCCTTCGCTGTCGAAACCAAACACGCCAACGTCCTCTTTGCCGCTGGTTCTAACCTCAGCCTTCAGCACCTTGCCCTGATACTGGAATTTGCTCCAGTCCTGCGCCTTGGCGCCTTGCACTGCCAAAGCCAGGAATGCACACAGAAATAGTTTTTTCATAGTCGTATCGGTGATTTTGCGTGGTTAATACTCAATGCTTCCGTTCTCCGAGGCTGCCACTCCCAGGTTCGACACATGGCTCAGGTGGAGCGTACGGTCTTGCAGAATCCAGCCTTTGTCGGCATAGAACACCATCGACACGGGCGAGCAGAAACGAATGCCATTGCACTTGCCCTCGATGACGCGGCCAGCCGGGGTGACGTCGCTCATCTCGATGATGACCTCAGCCGTAGCACAGCGCACACCACTCTGGGCATTGTCGAAGAGCTGGATGAAGCGGGCCTTCTTCACCTCAAGTCTCGACGACTTCAAGATGGCCGACTCGCTCTTGAACTGCTGCTGTAGCTCCTCGTAAGCCATCGAAGTCTCGATGTCAAGCGACAGCTTCTGCGGCGCATCGTAGTCTTCCTCATCGGTTTCGCAACCAGGGTCTTCCTCTTCTTCGGGCGTCTCAGCCAAATCTACGGTCACCTTAGCAGGCTTGTCGGCCTTCTGCGGTGCCTCGGGGTTCGGAATATAGGGCCACTCCTCAGTCAGACTGATTTGATTTTCAGGGAAGGTGCTGAAGTCAACGTCGGGCTGCTTCATGTCGTCGTCTTCCTTGACCTTGGGCTGCGGAATGGAGTCGACCTGACACTTACGGCCAGCATCTGTCAACGACACAGTGACCACGAAGTGCTCCTCAAACTCATAATAGGTATTGCCGATGCGCTCACGCTGGAAGCCCGAGTGGTCGTTCCAGCTCCAGCTGCTGCTCACCGAAAGAATCTTGTTCCACCAGGCATAGCGCTTCACGTCGTAGTTGATTACTCCGGCAGCCTCCAGGCGCATGAGTTGCGCACGGTCCTGCTGACTGTTCAGCTCGTACATGCCGGTCTGCACCTGCACGAACGACTGTTCCTGGCCGCTCTCCTCCAACAGCTCCTCCACCAAATCCTCGATGGTGCCCGACGACAGCTTGTCGGGATTGTTCGAACAGCCAACAATCATCACAGCCAGCAAAGCCAGACCTACAAACGAACGCAAGACGGTGTTTACGCTCTCAGAAAATAATCTTTTCATAACATTTTGATTTTAAGTTAATAAATAAAATATTGGTTATTGGATAACCACACATACGGGCACAGAGTGTGGGCCTTTTTTTGCCATACCTAACTAGTAGGCCCTGGAATACCTTGAACAATAAGAATGAATTAGCAGCCCACACCTGAAGCATATATGTGAACCGCCTCTCATGCAGAAAGCCAGTTGTATATACACTACAGGGGGAACAGCCTTCACGCTTGCTCCTTGTTCAATGGTGAATTTTCCAGGTTCACTAGTTGGAACATAGCCTTTCAGCTTTCCTCAATGCAACGTCGAACCGTCGCCCATCACACGCTACAGCGTATAGGAACTCAAGAACGACGGCACAAAAATACAAAGAAAATGACGATTGACAAAATTTTATCGCGTTTTTTTTCGCATTTCTCCATAATAGCCACCTACAACAGCTCGAGTCTATACGCGTTCGAGACCGACGAACCGGCAGCTCGCGGGCGACGAACCGGCACCTCAAGCCTCACGAACCGGCACCTCGAGACCGACGAACCGGCACCTCAAGCCTCACGAACCGGCAGGTCGAGACCGACGAACCGGCAGCTCGCGGGCGATAATCGTAGCACTGGGCATTCTATTCTCCCAAATTTTTTTTCGTGAAAAAATCTGTCACTCTGTCACCAAATCGACTTAACTGATTGACATAGAGCATGTTTAGTAGGTGACAGATAGGGTGACAGATGGGGTGATAGAGTGACAGATTCGGCGCTCTACATGCATAAAAACATCGTTTTTCAAGCTTTTTTCGCATCACCCATACCCCCCGTTGACTCCTGCGGCAGCTGTCAACCAAAGAACTGATCCTTTATTCAGCGGAATCCCATCGGTTTGTTCTGCAGAATCCCATCGGTTTGTTCTGCGGAATCCATCAGTTTGTACGTCGGAAAACAGTGGTTTCCACGCGAGAAACCGATGGTTTCCGCCGTGGAAACCGATGGTCTACAGCGTAGAAACCACAGGTTTCCCATGAGGAGCACAAAGGTCTGCCGTGGGGGCTGCAACAGCAAAACGGATGGGTTTGGACGCAAAAAAGGCCGAAAAAACTGCATATCGTAAGCGTATCCGCTTTGACGCCTTGCAGCTCTTCTGACAAGTTTCTACCTTTGCATACTCATTTTTAAAGATTATGCAAATATGGAAAAACTGACAG
>CACXYH010000093.1 GCA_902771785.1 uncultured Prevotellaceae bacterium | reverse complement strand
GGATAACTGTTGGCATGGTAGTTCCCTTTGGCGCTGTATCGTACCTCAGGCACGCATTGGGGTGGAACCGTCGCTGACGAACACAGACTGGGCCTGCATACGTAGCGGCGGCCTGGTGCTCGATATAGAATCAACAGAAGGTGACTGGTATAATGGTGATAAGAATTTCACCACTATCTTAGTGGCAATGTTGGTACATGGCGACCTGATCATATCAGATGAAGATATAGAGTCGGTTGTGTGGACCCGTGAGTCGGGTGATGCTGCAGCCGACGAAGCATGGAACATCAACCAGGCCAAAAAGCCACAGTCGATGTCGCTGAGCGTGACATACAACCTTGACCACCCGGAGATGTCCGACATACCAGTAGAGACAGGCTATGGCAGCAAGTGCGGCTTCCGATGCACCGTCATGGTCGCTGGCAAACCGATAACGAATATATACGACATACAATGAAACTAAGGAAAAAAGAAGGTAATATCATACACCAGCCGCTCGACCCGCTTTTCTCGATGCAGGAGTTGTTCGGCTCGCTGCAGCAGAAATACGATGCTGTCGCAGGCACATACATTGCCGACCGTACGAAAACACCTATGGTGCTTCGACCACAGTTCTCAGTGTCAGACAAGGAGGGCAAGATATCGGGCGATCATACCGCCGAGCTTGTCAACGTCGTCTGGGTGATATCGGCAAAGGTAGGCAAGAGCGCTCCGGTGAAGGGCACGCACTACACGATAGACGAGACGACGCATGCCCTGACGCTGAAGTTTAACCTCGACCCTGACACGTCAGGCACCGTAATCTTCGATGCCGACTTCATCGACCCGCGGCGCAAGGACGTGATCAAGGCGCACTGGAAGGGTTCGCTGTCGTGCGTCTCGGCAACGGAGTGGCGCACGACTCTGCAGACGCTGTGGCCGATGCGCACGGACCTGGTACCATGGAAGGACCGGGGTACGTTCCAGATACCGGTGCAGCTGATGAACGGCGCCACCAAGGTAAAGGATGATGCCAGTGTGTACCGCTGGCAGGTGTTCGAGGACAGCGAATGGCGCGACGTGGACGTCGAAAAGGATTTCTGGTGCAGGGGCGGGGCTGCCACGAAGGCGCTCACCGTTGAGCAGAGGTTCATCCAGCGCATACAGATCAGATGCCTGGCGTACCCCAAGGACAATACAGCAGAACTGCAGGCGGCTGCATTCTTGCTGCGCAGGTTCTACGGATACTATGACGACGACCTCGACATACTCGAGGGGCAATACATATTCCCGGAGACGTCACGCGCAGTGGCTGAAGCCTACGTCGTCAACAGGCAGGGCGGACGCATACCCGCTCCTGAGCAGTATTTCGACATGGAGATACTATACAGCCGAGGCGACGGCACTTGGTGGCATGTGGCGCACGGCAGCTGGGGCGAGGTACCTCGCTCCATGTTCCCCGTCGACGCTACGATGAAGCACCAATTCGGGTGGCTCACGCGCGAGATATCGGCTCTCTTGCCATTCACCATCAATGGAGAGGTGTTGACGCTTAACGGCGAAATCCTCGTGGGGCATCACCCTGTCATAGACAATGATTTCGAAGAATAAGATATGAAGTACTTTATCATTCCACAATCGATTGCGGATGCACTGGGCATCACTGCCTACCGCTATGGCAATGCTGCCGACGGATACCTTGTAAACATCGGCGACCTTGCAGTATACGGCATGGAGAAGGCACTGTCGGAAGGTGCCAGGGAAGTGTCGGAAAGAGAGGCAACAGAGTTCGTTAACAAAAACATGAGATAATATGGGACAGCAGATAAGCAGAATCAAGAACCTCTACAAATATGAGGACGGTGATCAGATCACTCCCCGGATGGGAGTGAGCATCGACGAGGGCTTCGGCCTTACGCAGTATTGGGACGAACAGCAGGGCAAGGTCGTCAACACCGACTTCACCAAGCACCCTGCCACTCTGTACCCGCTGCCGTACTCCTCGAAGAGGGGACAGTATATACTGCCGGAAACGCAGGGGCAGCAGTGGTATTATAACAATCCCGAGACGGAGACTGCAGGAATACTCGACGGGAACGGCAACGTGAAGGCAGCCTACGCCAGCCTTTTCGAGAAGACAACCATCGTCATCAGCGGTGCTACCTATCCAGCCCTGAAGATCAAGGGCAACCTCTGCAGCGCTCAGGATCTTACCGACAAGCACATCTATTACAAGAGTACTTACAGGGGCAAGCCTTTCACGTGTTCAGAGCGCATCCCTGTGCAGACCACTGTAGGCAATGCCAAGGAGGTGCTCATATCGCTGACGACCGAAGACGGCAGCGGCAGCAATGTACTGTCGAACACCAACAGATGGGTTGAGATGACAGCCGTCCTGCAGCGTGCAGGCGCAAGCATCTCGGGTGCCACATTCCAGTGGCAGAAATGGACTGCCGGAGCGTGGACTAACGTCACAAGCCAGCTGGGCGTGATAGAGGTCATTTCGTCAAACAAGATAAAGGTGTACGGGGCAGGTGTCGACGGAGAGGAAATCTTCCGCGTAGTCGCCACACATGATGGTGAGTCATTGTATAAGACTCAGCAGCTGACAGACATCGCTGATCCTTACTACATATATGACGGATGCAGCCAGGCCGGCGATGCCGTCGAGGAGGGTGTGGATGTTACATTCCACCCCGTAGTGTATGACCGTACGAAGAACGTTCCGGACACTTCGAACACCTGGTCTTTCTCATATCAGATGCTCAACATGGTGACAGGCGCTCAGGTAGGATCTGTCGCCACTGGCTCGTCATTCACAGTTTTACACACCGTGCTCGACGAGGAGAAGGGTGTCTCGGTGGTAATATCAGCAAACAACGAATAAATGAAACTTCGTAAAGTAAAGGATCTGCTGCTGGCTCCGAAGGATGCCGAGGGACTGTATCTTGTGGTCACGCCCTCCCAGTTGGTGCTCGACAAGGATACCAACTGGAAGGACGGCCGCAGTGCGGTGAGCATCGAGGTGTGGCGACGAAAGGGCAATGCCAATCCTACACAGGAGGGCATGGGTGACTATTCGGTCAGCGTGTTCAAGAACGGATCGTCTACAGTGTCCGTGCTGAAGCGCAACACTCCGAGCTTTTCCGTATCTGCAGCCAAGACGGACAAGTCGCTGGAGATAGTCCTGATTAAGGGCGATACCAAGGTTGACACCAAGACCGTGACTGTTAGCAGTGACGGCAAAGACGGCACAGACGGCACCAACGGTGTTGGTGTTTCTTCAGTTACGGAATATTACCTGGCGTCATCCTCTGGCTCAGGGGTAACAACATCTACAAGCGGATGGACTACCGACCCGACGGCAGCGGCTGCCACTCTGACGGCTACTAAAAAGTTCCTCTGGAACTATGAGAAGGTTACCTATACAGATGGTACATCGGTAAATACAACTCCTGCCATCATCGGACGATATGGCGACAAAGGGGACAAAGGAGATAAAGGCGTGAGCATCACTTCAGTTACCGAGTATTACCTGGCTTCATCCTCTGGCTCGGGAGTCACTACCTCCACAAGCGGATGGACTACCAATCCGACGGCATCTGATGCCACAATTACTGCTTCAAAGAAATACCTCTGGAACTATGAGGTAATATGGTACTCGGACGGCAGTGCCGATGAAACAGACCCTGTCATCATCGGAGTGTACGGTGATAAAGGGGATAAGGGCGACAAGGGAAATACGGGAACAGGCATATCTTCTACGACATGGTACTATCTTGCTACCACAATGGCAACAGGTGTCACACGCAGCACCTCGGGATGGACTACCAGCTATCAGCAGGGTACGCCAGAACTTCCCTATGTCTGGAGGTATGGAGACACCCTCCTGACAAATGGGACACATCAGTACACTTCATGTGAACTGGTATTCTCATACTCTGCAGGCGCCAACCCCAACCTGCTCGAACAGACGAACTTCTCTTCGCTGCAGGCTCTAGACAAATGGACCACCAGGAACTCGTTGAGTCCCTTATCCGGCGTTTCTCTTTCACAAGAGAACTATGCAAGCATTACAACGGGCATTCAGGCGCACAACGCCTATTATGACCGTACAACTAAGACTACTGCTCAGATTCAGTATAAAGAAGTACTGCAGCAGTGCCTGTGGAATACAACCGGAACGATCAAGAAACTGGAGCCTAGCACATGGTACACGTTGTCGTTCTGGGCGAAGGGTGTCAACGTTGTGACATACATCTATCCCAGCGTGTTCGACAATACGGTTATCAGCTATAAAGACGGTGTTATGCAGAACGCCAATACAATGAGTGCAGATGCATACATCCTCTGGAGTCTGAGCAATACCTGGAAGCGACACACATTCACTTTCAAGACCAAGAGCACCATTGGCAGTGCAAACCAAAATCTGTTGTTCCGACTTTACCCTAAAGCAAGCTCAAGCACATTGAATGACGTGTACTTATGTATGCCAAAACTGGAAGTGGGTATGCAGGCCACAAGCTACATTTCCAATGAGGAAAGCACGCATTTCGGACAAGTGAGAAATAGAAGGTGGGCTATAAACACTCAGTACCAGGCAGGCAAGGTGGATGAGCAATTCGATGATACCGTCCTCTTTGGAGAAACGGGGTTCTTCCATTGTATCAAGTCACATATATCTACTCTTGACAATGCTCCGAATGGGACAAACGGTAGCATTTACTGGGAAGCGACATCAAAGGTTGCTGTCCTGGCAACAGACATTTTCTTTGCAGAAAAAGCCTTTATCAATAACCTCATAGCCACCCTGATACAGACCGGCTATAGCGGCAATCCGCACATCGAGGCTGAAGGCTCTGAGTTCAAGATCTTCGGCAAGGGTCAATACCCTGCCATCTACCTTGCTGTCAACGATGACAACAGAGCTGTGCTCCGCTTCCAGAATGAGAACACGGGCGAGTTCCTGTATGACCTCGGCCCGGACGGCATCATGAAGGAATTCTCGGAGGTGGCCGACTCCTATTCGGAAGTCCAGCTGCACAAGCTGACCAACGTGAAGAGAGTGTCAGAGATTCTTGACATCGGCGACAGCGATTGCACCACCTACTACAGGTTCAATGAAGGATACAAAAAAATCGGCAGCGGAACGAGCGCGACGAAACAGTATCATGTATCGGGAACGTCGAGCCCTTCGTCTAAGAACTCTGCCTATTTTACTTCAAAGAACTACAACGGGACACAAATCGCAGATGGGTGGTATTGCAAGAAGAATAACGGCAACTATATTCAGCAGTTGACAGATGCCACCTATGTAAATGAAGACGGTCTCACAGAAAGCAAGAGGATATACCAGGTGAACCTCATGAATTTCATAAGTGGGAAATTGGCACAGACGGCACAAGTATTCTTCCAATACACAGACTACCAGCATGCAAGCAAGAGCGTGGGCTGTGACAAGAATGGCAACGAGCTTAGCACATCGACATACACCTATCTATATTCATATTGGCAGCAGAACAACATAACATTATAATATTATGTCAAACGAAATTAATTTCAAGGAAGTGAAGACGGTGGAGCCCTTACAGAGCATCACCGACAACACGCAGATCCTCGGATACGACGGAACTGCAAACAAGTACGGACTAATCTCCGTAGGTAAGATTAACCAGACGCAATGGTGCGGTTGCCGCTGGCGCAAGGATTCGCTGACAACAGTCGGCGAGCCGTGCGGTTCGCTGCCTAAGATCGAGAAGATGGCTGAACTGTTCGGCCTTGGCGGCTACCTGGTGCGTAACGACCACTCCAGACGCAAGCTGTCACCGTCGAACCACAATGAGTTCGCCGACGGCGGTACCGCCTACCTCGACGGCAGGATGGGTCACTACCAGTGGGGAAGCGGGTGCACCATCTACTATGCCTTCTGGGAAGACGAGACCTACCTGTATGAGGCTGTGGACACAAAGCCTATACCGGGACAGCTTAACTACAAGATCCCCGTCTTCTCTCGCTCGTGTGCCGGATATGCCACCATCGACCGCACGAACAATATCCTGGTGAGCTACATCAACAGTGCTGCACAGTATCGAGGGGGCAACAATGATGCATCGCTCGACGCGCTTTTCAATTCGCAGCTTGGAAAGCCTGCTACTAACATCGCAGTGCCCACGGCAGCGACCTACGCACGAAAGAACGGTGCCCTGTGGTTCGCCAACGAGCGCGTGGTGTTTGCCATCACGGCAATCCTGAAGCGTATATACTTCCACAACCGCAGCATACAGGCAACAAACAATACGACACTGACGGCTGACGGCCTGCACCAGGGCGGTACCGGCGACGGTTGCTCACTGCCTGCCGACTGGAACAACGACTGGCACTACTACCCATTTATACCATTGTCTGCAGGTGTCGAGCGTGGGGACTTCGTGGGCGTATTCTCGCACAGCATCACAGACAAGGCGGGCGCAAGGACCATCAGCGGAATTCCGTCATTCCTCGGTCTTAAGAATGACTACAAGTACCTGGGATGTATCGAGGAGGATACCCTTCTGGTCTGCAACAGCGACAAGTCGCAGGGTGTCTACATCGAGAACAACATCGACGGGCACACATTCGACGTCAATACCGTCAACGGAAAGATGTTCGTCGGTACGACACCGCCAAAGAACGAGGCAGGATGGACCGGCATCAAAAAGCTCAATCTTTCGAACCTCTGCAATTTTCCGCTTGAAGTTGGAACAACAGCCACGACGGGCTATGGCGACAGCTATTACAATCCTGCCGCAACAAGCGGTCTTCGCGGTGCTTATCGTCTCGGCTATGCGCGCGATGGCGACAATGCCGGCTCGGTGTACCTCTATGGCGGCAATGCGCCCTCGTATGCCTATGCGGGCTGCGGCGTGGCCCTCTGTGAATTCAAGGAAGCGTGTAGCACGGAGCCTTCGCTGGTCGCGTAGGAATTACAGTGCTCGGAGAGCACAAAGGACACAGGCGCGGTAGCGCCCCTCCGCTCCGTCAAGGAGCGGAGCGATTTTTTTAAAAATTAAAAAATATAAAATTCGCTCTTTGACTTGTTGGATTACAGTAGAAAAAGTGTATCTTTGCATCGCTTTTCAAGCAGGTAGAACCCTCACGCGCGGTCTTCGCGGTGCTTATCGTCTCGGCAATGCGAACAATGGCGACAATGCCGGCTCGGATGCCAATGCGAACTACGGCGTGGCCCTCAATAGATCTTTTCACCAAGAGGGTGAGCCTTCCCTAATGGGAGAACATAGATAAGATGACGGCGAGGCTCGTAGGATCATGCCGAGCGCCATACCCGTCCGGACGATCTAACAGACGTCCACCAGACCCCACATTCAATAATCACTCAAGACCCCGGCTATGCGTAGAATCAAAGACAGTCGGGAGAATGAGACGGAACAGAACGCAAGAGATGCTTTCGACAACTATGCGGACGGCAAGCATAAGCGTGCCGATATCCGCAGGTACGAAGCAGATCTTGATGAGAATGTCCGTCTGGTACTCGCCGACATCATCAATGAGACCTTTGAGCCGCAAGGCTATAAGGAGGCTCATATCTTCGACAAAAAGCACAGGAAGCTAGCTAAGGCTCCCGTCCGCGACCACCATACGGAGGCCGCAGCCATGTTGCCGTACGAACAGCAGGTGTATGACTACATCTCCTGGAGAGCACCGGCAGTAAGGCCAGGGCTGGGAACCCACGCCTTTTTCCGCTTCATCAGGAACGAGTTGTACCGATATCCGCAACTGGAAGTCGGATACAACCTCCCCCTTGACATCCATCACTATTTCCCGATGATGGATCATTCCATCCTCAAACAGAAGATTGCAAACAAGTTCAAGAAAGGCAAGCTGCGTAACTTTATATATAAGGTTATAGACAGTTACCTGCAGGGGGCTCCTCTCGGCATAAAGATTGCCCAGCTCTTCGGCATGCTCGACCTTGCAGACTTCGACCGTAAGGCGGAGCGCTTCTTCGGTATCGCCGACGATCCGGAGCGCATGGCTTACTGGACCAGCCACTACATAAGCGAGAAGATCCTGACTGCGAAGACGCCTGAGGATGAGGAATTGATAGGGAGAGGGAGCCAGTTCCTGGCAGAGCGGTTCAAGAGGTTCGCCCATGAAGGGCTGCTGCACTACTTTCGGTTCGTGGATAACATACTGGTTATGCACGAGGACAAGACCTTCCTCAGAATCGTCAGGGACTTGATGATTATGCATCTGACACGGGACTACCTCTTCGTCCTGAATACCGACTACAACGTTAGGCCTACATGGATGGGCATCCGCATCTGCGGATATACATTCTACCATGACCACGTTGGAGCGGCGAAGCGCAACAAGCAGAATCTCGCAAGGCGAATCAAGCGGTTGCAGAAGAAAGGTATAGAGGAGGAACAGATCCGTATCAAGGTGGCCAGCCAACTCGGATTCATCAAACATGCAGATTGCATAAACTTACTAAAATCTTTAGGTATGGAAAAGTCATTAGGAAAAATCATCAACAAGAGGAGAATCAAGCCTCCATTCCCGGGAATGGCTCCCGATCAGAAAATTCACTTTACATCAATTGTGAACAAATGTGAATCGGGGGGGGGGATGTAAAATTCTGTTAATTGACTACGTCATTCAGGAGTCAAAAATCGAGAAACACACCGTTACGGTTAACATCCCGGACTCCGACGGCATCAATCAGGAAGTTACGAAAACCGTCCCTGGCAAGGTCCTGGCATTCAAGTTCAAGAAGATCATCAAGACCTTCGTGATGGGTGAGGAGGAAAAGTATCTGTTCGAGAAGAAGAAGGACAAGGACGGGAACCCGACGGACGTCGATGCAGAGTTTTACACTTTTACTGGCAGCAAGATCATGATTGACCAGGCACTGAACGACTTCTCGCCTGCCGACCTGCCATGTCCTACTGTTATCCAGCAGTTCCAGGGCAAGGACGGCAAAACTTACACCAAATTCACATAGTTATGGAAAAGCATTCATTTATCTACACAGAACGCCGTACTTTCGGAAAGTTCGACGCAAACAACATCATTGGCTACCTTGAAGAGGAGCGAGTACCGGATTTCCTGCCAGAGGGGGCAGATCAGCCTACTATCGGATACAAGTACACCGGCACGGAAAAGGACGGCGGTACCGTCATGCCGTGCACCGACCCCACTTCTTATCCGGAGGTGACAAACGCCATCATCCGCTCAAAGTTCAGCGAGAGCGATGAGATGGCCATCCACCGTCATCACGGCAACGATCCAGAGGAA
>CACXYH010000092.1 GCA_902771785.1 uncultured Prevotellaceae bacterium | reverse complement strand
GCGATTTTCGAAAATCAACTGAGTTACGATGAATTAATAATTCTATATTATATTATAATATATTATAATATAATATAGAAACTCAAATATCCCTTTTTTTTCCAATATTCAAAATACCTAATGGTACACTGGTACAGTGGTACACTGGTACTTTTGGTACGGTCTTTAGATATTAACACTTCAAGATATTTTGCAAAAAAAATCCGATTAATGTTTGTGAGTCCGGTTTTTTTGCGTATCTTTGCACCTGAGGCGAGCGAACCAATACTAACAGCCAACAGTAAATAACTAAAAAACCGAAAAAAAAATGAAGAAACTAGTTACCAATGCCATCCTTGCACTCATCATCCTATCGCTGGCAGCCTGCGAGGAGAAAACCAATAGTGCAACACTCGAAGTGAGCCCCACTACATTGCATTTCGAAAGTAAGGGAGGAACGCAGGTATTCCACATCACAAGCGACACGCAATGGAGCATCAGCACGCCGGAGCCCAACATCTGGATCAGCCCCACGAGCGGCTATGGCGACAAAGACGTACAGGTGGGGGTCGCCGCTACCACGAATCCTGCGGCCGTAACGGTGATGCTCATGGTGCAGACCGACGACGGCTCTGTGACGCGCAACGTGCAGGTGGAGCAAGACGGAGTGCTGGAGTCGGGCGAAATCCTCACCGTGACCAACAACACCCACATCACCTTTGAAGGCGCAGCCCACTCGACCGACTCGCTGACGATTATAAGCAATGTGCCCTATGAGATGACAGGTCCTGAATGGGTTGAAGTGAACACAAAAGGCGGTTTTGCAGCCTTGTCGCGCACCGTCCCCGTCACCGGCTCCGGCTCCGTTGACTTGAAAATACGCGCAGCAAGCCGGAACGACTCCGAGACGGACCGCCAGGACGTGATAACACTCTGCAAGAACCTGACGGGCGAGCTGAAGATTGACATCCCGGTGACGCAGTTAGGCCGCCATCGCGTGCAGCCCAACATCATGGTTCCGCTGGCCAATGCGTTGGCTACCGACTGGAAATGCGGCTCCGACGTCACCCAGTTCCACGTAAAGCTCTACGAAGGACAGCCCGACGTGTCGTCGATAACAACGGAAGATGTAGCCAAATGGACCATTGGCAAGCCAGGTTCGCTGACCAGCTGGAGCAATCTGAAGGAGAACACGGCCTACTACATCACCACCGTAGGGCTCGACGAAGCAGGCGGCTACTTCAGCGTGAACTCGCTGGGAGCCATGACCAGAAGCGGGCAGCAGCAGGCGCTGGCCACCATCAGCAACGTAGCGAACGACGGCACGAAGTGGACATGGGCCACCACCATGAACGAGTATTGCACGGCCTACTTCGTGTGGTGCTCCACCAACAAGAACTACTTCAGCTCGAGCGATGCTGCCATGGCCTGGCGCTTCAACGCACTGCTGCATGGTGCCAACGCCGAAAAATACCCTGTGGTTCAGAAGAACACCACATGGTCATCCAAGGGCACCAGCGACATTCAGATCATCACATGGGGCGTTTCAGGCTCATCGACCACCTCGGGCCTCATAGGCCGCTACAAGACTGCCGAGGCGGCATCACGACAGCAGCAACGGCAGCATGACATCAGCTGCGAGATGAGCCCCATCGACATGGAGACATTCCGCCAGTCATTCATCCGAATCAAATAAATAATCACCAATAACTAAATAGGAAGCGCTTATGAAAAAGATTGTTTTAATGCTCATCGTGCTTTGCTATTCTGCAACAGGATATGCACAGCAGTATTGGGACGGCTCACGCGCCGACAAGCTCGTCACACTGGGCGTCAGGGCCGGACTCAACATCTCAAAGAAATATGCCATGGACGACCAAGCCGACCAAGACTTCGCGCTGGGCTATCGCATAGGACTGGCCCTTGACCTGAACCTGGCCCACTCGTTCTCGGTCAACACCGGCGTCCTGTTCGAGCAAAAAGGCTGGAAGCACGACTACAGCGACTCACGCGGCAAGATCGAGACTTCCGACAAAGCCACCTATCTGGTAGTGCCGCTGCAGGGCTCCTACAGGGTGGAGCTCTCAGACAAAGCCCAGTTCCAGCTGAACCTTGGCCCCTACTTCGCCTTCGGAATGGGCGGCAAGACAGAGACCACCAACAGCTTCCAGGCTGGCGGCAACTACGAAGTAGACAGCTTTGACGAAAACGTCGGACGAAAGAAGTTCGACGCAGGCATCGCCGTCGGAGCTGCCATCACCTACTCAGGCATCTATGTGGGCATAGGCTACGACCGCGGACTCATCAACACGTCGCAGGCTGGAATCGACAAGTTCCAGAACGGAAGCATCCATCTAACCTTAGGCTATAACTTATAAAAAAGAAAACAACTATGAAGAAAACTTTTTTCTACATGATAGTCGCCCTGCTTGCCCTCTCGACGACAAGCACGCGCGCCCAGTCGCTCTGGGACACCTCACGCGCAGACGAAGACTTCACCATCGGTCTGCGATTAGGCATCAACTTCGCCAGTACCGATGCCAACTACGCCAACTCCACGCTGACGGGCGTTCACGTGGGCGTGAGTGCCGACTACAACATCATCAAGAGCTTCTCGCTGTCGTCGGGCCTCTACTATGTGGGCCGCGGTTTCAGAGGCAACCACGCTAACACCAAGGCTACGGCCTCGAAGGGAACGACCTCGTTCCTGCAGCTGCCCCTGCTGGCATCATGGCGCATCGAAGCACCATCCGGCGTGCGGTTCATGATTGACTTAGGCCCCTACTTCGCCTTCGGACTGGGCGGAAGCGTCGAGTATCATCCTTTCGACCAGACCTTCCTGCGCAACTACGACCTGGACGCCTTTGGCGACAAGGGCTTCTTCAAGCGCTTCGACGCCGGACTGCACATCGGAGGCTCCGTCGCCCTGGGCCATTTCGTAGCAGGCATCAGCTACGAGCACGGACTAACCGACATGATAAAAATCAACGACCTCGAGGCATTCCACAACCGCAATGCGATGATGACCATTGGCTACAACTTCTAACAACACGCTGATGAACAGATTCAGACTTACGCTCCTCCTGCTGACGCTATGGTCGGCAGGAGCCATGCATGCAGCAGCCGTTCGCATGACGATAGGCGGCGTGCAGTACACCACGACAGGCGACAACACGGTGTGTGCCAGCCTCACGGTAAAGGCAGTAGGCGACGTGACCATCCAAGAGACGCTCAACATCAAAGAGCGCACCTACCGCACCACGCGCATCGCCGAAGCCTACTTCAAGCGCAATGCCTACCTCACGTCTGTCAGCATCCCCAACACGGTGACAGTTATCGACAAGTATGCCTTTCGCGGATGCAACAACCTGACACGCATCATCGCTCCCGACACGCCCTGCGACGTCGATGCGCAAGCCTTTGAGGGCTGTACGGCCATTGCGAGCATCACCACGCACAGCAACAACGACGTGGCCTACCTCGCGAAAGCGATTGACGCGTCGTGCCCCTATCTGACGCAGCCGCAGCCTACAACGGTCAACCTGGCTTCTGCCCAGCCCGCTACGCCCGCCAAGCCGGTGCGCCAGGCCGACGTCGACATCAACATTCCGCAGAGCAGCAAAGAGGCCACGAACACCTTTGCCCTCGTCATTGGCAATGAGACATACAAGCGCGTGGCCGGCGTCCCCTTTGCAAGCCACGACGCAGAGGTGTTTGCCCAGTACTGCAAACAGACGCTGGGACTGCCTGCCGAGAACATCGACACCTACATCAACGCCACGCAGGGCGACATACGCCACGGGGTTTCGAAGCTGCGCAACCGCCTGACGGCCTTCAATGGCGAGGCGAAAGCCATCGTCTATTACGCAGGACACGGCATCCCTGACGAAGCAGAGAAGACGGCCTATCTCCTGCCCGTCGACGGATTTGCCACCGACGTGCAAAGTGCCTATAGCCTGCAGGAGCTCTACGATGCGCTGGAGTCGGTGCCCGCCCAGCAGAAGCTGCTCTTCCTCGACGCCTGCTTTAGCGGAGCGAAGCGCGACGGCCAGATGCTGGCAGAGGCACGCGGCGTGGCCATCAGGGTGAAGAGCGCGCCGCCTCCAGGCAACCTGCTGGTGTTTTCAGCCGCTACGGGCGAAGAGACTGCCTTCTGCGACGAAGCCCATCAGCACGGCATGTTTACCTACTACCTGCTGAAGCACCTGCAGACCACCAAGGGCGACACGTCGCTTGGTGCACTTACAAAAGAAGTTACTGACAATGTCAGACGACGTAGTGTGGTGATCAACGACGGAAAGATGCAAACTCCCACCGTCAACCCGTCGTCGGGCATTGCCAGTACTTGGGAAACACTGAAGTTAAGATAACCCCAGAAACTTTATCGGCTCTTTACAACCCGCGTGCCTTGAGCAAACTCGAGGCATCGGGCTGGGCCATGCCTGTGAAGGAGGTGAACATCTGCATGAGGTCGCCGGTATTGCCGCGGCCCAGAATCTTCTCGCGCATGTCTCTTCCCGTCTCAGGCTTCAGGGCGCCACGACGGGCAAACACGTCGGCTATGTTGACGGCCAGCACCTCGGTCCAGAGGTAGCTATAGTAGCCGGCGGCATAGCCGCTGCCCCAGATGTGGTTGAAGTAGCTGGTGGAGTAGCGGGGCGGAATCTGCGTGTCGAGCAGGCCGACTTGCTTCAGGGCCTCGCGCTCGAAGTCGGCAGCAGCATCGGCCGTGGGCACGGAGGCCGCAGGCAGCATGTGCCAAGCCATGTCGAGGCAGGTGGCGGCGAGGTTCTCGCCCAGAGAGTAGGCCGTCTGGAAGGTGATGCTCTTCAGCATGCGCTCCTTCAGGTCGGCAGGCATGGGCTCGCCGGTCTGGTAGTGCAGGGCATAGTGGTCGAACACTTCAGGAATAGAGGCAAACGACTCGTTGAACTGCGAGGGCATCTCTACGAAGTCGCGGGCCACGGAGGTGCCGCTCAGGCGGTTGTACTGGCAGTCGGAGAGCAGGCCGTGCAGGGCGTGACCAAACTCATGGAACATGGTGGTGACTTCGTCCCAGGTGAGCAGCGAGGGCTGGCCATCAGGGGCTTTGGCGCTGTTGCACACGTTGAAGATGATGGGCAGCTGCTGCCACTGGCGGCTCTGCTTCTGGAATGCGTCCATCCAGGCGCCGCCGCGCTTGGTGGGACGGCGGTAGTAGTCGCAATAGAACAGTCCGCGCACGGTGCCGCTTGTGTCGACCACCTCGAAGGTGCGCATGTCAGGATGATAGGTGGGTATATCGGTGCGCTCGCGGAAGCTCAGTCCGTAGACGCGATGGGCGGCGTAGAAGACGCCGTTCTGCAGCACGCTGTCTACGTTGAAGTAGGGCTTCACCTCGTCGTCAGACACGTTGAGCAGCTGCTTCTTCATCTTGGCCGAATAGTAGAAGCGGTCGTAGGGCTGCAGCTGGAAGTCGGGGCCTTCTGTCTGGCGGGCAAACTGCTCGATGGCGCGCGTCTCGGCCTCGGCCTTGGGGGCATACTGGGCGATGAGACTCTTCAGGAACTGGTAGACGCGCTCAGGCGTCTGGGCCATCGTCTTCTCGAGCGAGTAGGCGGCATAGCAGGGGTAGCCCATGAGCTCGGCCTGCTCGGCGCGCAGGCGTGCAATCTCAGTCACGATGGCGAAGGTGTTGTGCTGGCCGGTGCCGTCGGCACGATGGATGGAGGCCTCGTAGATGCGCTTGCGCAGCTCGCGGTTGTCGAGCGAAGCGAGGGAAGGCTGCTGGGTGGTGTTCACGATGACGATGGCGTAGGGTGCCTTGCCGCCACGGCTCTCAGCATCTTTCTGGCACTGGGCAATGTCGGCCTCGCTCATGCCTGAGAGGTCTTCGCGCTTGTCGACCCACACGATGGCGTCGTTGGTGGCTGCCTGCAACTGGTCGCCCCATTGCTGCTGCAGGTCGGAAATGCGCAGGTTGATGGCCTTCATGCGCTCCATCTTGTCGTCGCTGAGCAGGGCTCCGTTGCGCACGAACTCCTTGTAGGTCTCTTCGAGCAGCTTCTGGTCTTCGCCCTGCAGGGCATCGTG
Organism: uncultured Prevotellaceae bacterium; assembly: GCA_902771785.1. Classification (GTDB taxonomy): domain Bacteria; phylum Bacteroidota; class Bacteroidia; order Bacteroidales; family Bacteroidaceae; genus Prevotella. The sequence continues at coordinate 1,584 of CACXYH010000092.1, read as the reverse complement.
CTGGCGGTCGTACACCTGACGGATGCGCTCGAAGAGCTGCTTGTTGAACGAAATCTCGTTCTCGAGCTCCGTCAGCTTGGGCTGCACTTCCTTCTCTATGTCGGCCAGCTCAGGGGTCTTGTCGGCCTCGGTGAGGGAGAAGAACACGCGGCTGATGCGGTCGAGCAGGCGTCCGCTCTCCTCGAAGGCGAGAATGGTGTTCTCGAACGTGGCCGAGTCGGTCTGCTCCACTATCTTCGCGATGTCCTCGCGCTTCTGCTGGATGGCAGCCTCGAAGGCAGGCAGATAGTCGGCCGTCTTGATTTTGCTGAAGTCGGGGGCTCCGTAGGGTAACGTACTCTCCGCCAGGAGCGGATTCTCACGCTGGGCCTGCTGGCAGGCCGAAAACTGCACGGCTACTGCCGATGCGACGCCAAGGGTCATCAATGTCTTAGTTAATTTCATTTGTGTTATGATTAAAAATTGATCGTCTCTCTGTTTCTTTTCCATATCGGCGCGGCTGCGCGACTTCGTGACCAGCCACACGCCGCCAAACACCAGCACAACGGCCAAAGCATGCGAGGGCTTCAGCACACCGATGCCCGTGAGCACGCTGACGACGACGGCCACTATCGGCTGCACGTAGTTGTAGACGCTCACCACCGTCGGGCGCAGCGTCTTCTGCCCTATCATCGTGAGGATATAGCCCACGTAGGTGCCGAAGAACACGACGTAGGCAGCCTCCCACCACGTCTTGGCGGGAATGGGCTGGCTCACCATCTGGCTCACGTAGCCGAAAGTGAAGGGAATGACCATCAGCGAGGCCCAAAGGAACATCCACTTGTTGACCGTGAAGACGGAATAGCGGCGGATGAGTTTATTAAATAAAGATAGGTATAGGGCGAAGGAGAACTGGGCTCCCAGGCAGAGCAGGTCGCCGCGAATGTCGCCCACCTTGTCGCTACCGTGGGCAGCCGAGGTGAGTATCAGGATGAGGGCTCCGCTGCAACCCATGAGCACGCCCAGCGCCTTCTTGCCTGTGATGGGTTCCTTCAGGATGAGCGCAGCCAGCAGCATGGCGAAGATGGGCATCGAGGTGGTGACTATCGAGGCGTTGATGGGCGAGGTGACAGAGAGCCCGATGGTGTAGCAGCACTGGTTGGTGACCAGTCCGAACAGGCCTGCGCCGATGAACATCAGCTTGTCGCGCAGCGGCACGTGCTCGTGCTTGACAAACAGCGACGTGAGCCAGAACAGCAAGCATCCGCCCAGCACGCGAAACGACACCATCGTCAGCCCGTCGAGCCCGTGTGTCATAGCGTCCTTGCCCAGCGGAGCCATGAGTCCCCAAAAGGCGCAAGCCCCAAACATGGAGAGATGCGCAATAAGTGGTCGGTTATTCTTCATTTGGTGCAAAAGTAACAAATAAAAACAGAATAGCCAAACAAATGAAAAGAATAATGCACAGCTTCGTCCGAACGAAAGGCGAAAACCTGTCAGGAAGCCGGCTTCTGGCTGCGATAATAACTTTTTAAGGAAAGTTATGCCCTTTTGTTTGGCTGTTTCCCAAAGAATGCGTATTTTTGCAAGGAAATATACAAAAAA
>CACXYH010000091.1 GCA_902771785.1 uncultured Prevotellaceae bacterium | reverse complement strand
CGACAGCGCCCTCATGCCGTTCTGCATGTAGGCCGTGCCACCCTTCAGGGGCACCATATCGACGCGGCCCAGCGGGTCGTTGTTGTACAGATAGCGCTCGCCCACCTGCAACTGGATGTTGTACTTGCGCCCAATGCTGAACACGGGGTGGCCCAGCGTATAGACGGCCACGAGCGAGTCCTTGCGGTTGGCGGGCCAGTTGGGCTTGCGCACGCTATATACCAGCGGCACTTGCACCGTCTCGCCCGTCAGTTCGCTGGAGGCATAGGTCTTGTCGCCTAAGTAGTCGAAGTTGTCGTAGCCTATCTGCTTGTAGGTCACCTCCACGGGGCTGTGGTAGATGCGGTTATAGACGGCGTGATACTTGGCCGTGGGGTTCTCCACGCGCTGCTCGTCAGCGTCGTAGTAGATGCCGTCGTAGTTCACCTTCACCGTGTCGAGCGCGTTGGTCAGGTCGATGACCTCGCTCACCTGTCCCTCCTGGAACAGCGTGGCGTAGCCCGAGCAATACACCTGCTGCACCTTCCAGCGCACGGGCGGCAACTTCAGCGTATATTCGCCGGTCGCAGCGTCGGGCTGCACCACCATGCGCTTGCGCTCCGTAGTTACCTGAGTGTAGTGCTTGTCGCCCTTCACCGGATGGCTCACCACCTCCTCGCGCTTGGTGCGGTTGGGGTGCTGGTTGTCATAGACCAGCCACGACGTGTTGTCGCCCTCCAGTGTGAGCACCATGGTCAGCGAGTCGCCCAGGTTGTTCTGCGACAGGTTGTTCATCAGCGGCTTCAGGCCCTGGTCGTCGCCACCGACGATGCGGCCCGTCAGCGTCACCTTCGTGTCGTCGTAGAAGTAGATGCCAGCCACGTCGGCGGTCAGGTTCTGCTTCTGGCTGTTCTTATACCAGCCGTCGTTCGTAAACACGTGCTTGTCCATCACGGCCTGGATGGTGTGCTGGCCGTTGAGCACGCGGAACGAGAAGGAGCCGTCGTAGTCGGTCTCCACATACTTGCCCTGTGCGTTGTGGATGCGGTTGCCATCTACCAGGAAGTTCACGCCCTTCACGGGGATGCTCGTGCCCTCGTACATCACGTAGCCCGAGAAGCGGCGGCCGTTCTCGATGGTGAACTCGCGCAGCACGCGGTTGTTGCTCGTGGCGTCGAAGGTAACGGCCACGGGATCAATTTTGACACCACTCTCGGCGAGGCCTACACTATAGGTGACGCCCGTACCGCCCTGGTACGACAGTTCAACCACCTCGAAGTAGCCGCTCTCATCGGTCTCTGCGGTGGCCACCGTATTATCATTATAGGTTACAATCACGTTGATGGCGGGTGCGCCTGTGCCGTCGTTGAAGCGCACGCAGCCCTCCACGCGGCCGGTGTGCTTACACTCGCCCACCGTGGCATTGGTCTCGGTGGCGGTGCGGCCCTCGCAGTCGTTCACTGCCTCTACCTTATATTCGTAGGTGAGCAGCGGCGACACGCTCGTGTCCTCGTAGCTCATGTCGGTCAGGTCCGTGGCCACTTCCTGCCACTGGTCTTCGCCCTGACCCTTCACGCGGCGCAGCACGCGGAAGTAGTCGATGGGCTTGTTGTCGGTGCTCCACGACAGCAGCACACTACTCTGGCGCGTCTGCGTCAGCAGCGTCTTGTCTATCGTACCGTTGTTCTTGTGGTAGAACATGCCCTTCAGCTTCGGGTCGTTGACGGTGGTGTACTCATAGTAGGCCTCCGTGGTCGTGGCGGGCATGAGTTTGTCGCCCTCCTTCGTCCAGCCGTTGTCGTAGTACTGAGCCAGTTCTTCCTCACTGACACCTGCCGTGCCAAGGGCCATCACTGGCAGCACTTTGCCGTCCTCCACATACCAGCCATTGCCCAGCTTAGAGGCCAGGTCGTTGGCCGACAGCGAGCCGACGTTGTTCCACAGGTCGCGGCGGGTCATCTTGGGCAGGGCATCATCGCCTTCTGCATACCATCCATCGCCCAGTTCCTTGACAACATAGGAAATATTGTTATGCCTGATGCCATCGTAATTGACTTCGTTCCAGCTTACGCCTTTGTAGGTATAGTTATTTTTGCTGTTGCCGGTATTACCCCATGCATCGCCATTCCCCTTATAGCAGAATCCAGCGTGATCCACGTAGTAATAATTTCCGTCTTCCAAGCAATTGGTTACGTAGTTATCTGCACCGCCTGCCCAGCCGATGAATGCTCCGGCGTAGGATGTACCATCGTTTTTTCCATCGTTCTTGGCGCTAATGGCACCGTCGAACAGACAGTTGTTGATGGTGTGCTGTGTATCGTGTGCATGACCGATGAAACCGCCGGCATGTGTGGTGTTACAATGAATACCGACCGATACCCAACAACTCTGGATATTGCCTCTAAAACTGCTGCCCACGAGTCCGGCTACATGCTGGTCGCCGCCCATGCTGCCCGTGACGTGCAGGTTCTTGATGGTGTAGTCTTCGGCAGAAAGAAACGTGCCGTCAGTACCGTTGAGGTTCAGCGTATAGCGGTTTCCATCGAACGTACCCTTGAAGTTCACAGCAGAATGATCTATTGAGAAGTTGGCATTCAGAATGGCATTCACGCTCTTGGAGCCACGGTTGCTCAGTGCCGTCCGGAATGCCTCCCAGTCATTGGCATCGTTGATGATGCGGCAGAATTCCTCGGTGGCATAGCAGTTGGCGATTGAAACCGTGCCTTTTTCGTCCTGTCGTGCCCATGTCTCACTGAGTTCGGGGTCGGTTTTGACACTGGCGGGCATGAAGAGACAGTCAATGATGGTTGCACTGCTCTTTTCGTCAACCCAAGCGATGAAACCACCGTTTCCTATGCTTTTATCGCCCTCAAAGCTGCCGTCGAACATACTGTTACGTATCGTGACCTTGGAGTTGGATACGCGTCCAACTAAACCGCCAGCGAGAGTGCTTTCGCCAGTTATGGTGCTATTGAGGGTTACCGACGAGCGGCAGTTCTCAATGGTTGTCGTACCGTTAATGACTTGTGCAATGATACCGGCAGGATACTTCTGGCCGGACTTGATGGTACCGGCCACGTGCAAGTTCTTGATGGTGGCGTTGCTTGCATGGCGGAAGGGAGCAATAAACCGCTCGTTCTCCGTCCAGTCCTTGTTGAACGTCAGCGTGTGGCCGTTACCGTCGAAGGTGCCGCGAAAAACAGCCCCCTCGGTTACACCCACGTGCTCACTCGTCGTGATGTCAGCAGTAAGAATAGCATTTACGTCGTACTGGTTCACGGCTTCATTCACCATCACAGCAAACTTATGCCAGTCGGCGGCATTACCGATCATGACCGTCGCTGTGAATTCACGGGTGGCATGGCTGTTGGTGAGCGTATAAGTGACGTTCAGGGTGTCTAATACTGCCCACGTATCGCACTTGTCGGCTTTGGTAGAGAGACGGTCGGGAGCGAAGAGGCTGTAGTCGATAGACAGCGTGCTGCCTCGGGCCACCCAGCCCACGAAGCCGCCGTTCTCCGAGCTGTTGTCACCCTCGAAGGCACCGTCGAACTTACTGTTCTTGATGACGACAGTGGCTCCGCTCTGGCGGCTTATGAAGCCACCGTTGTCGGTAGCGCCATTGTAGGAAGAGTTGATGACGACCGACGAGCGGCAGTTCTCGATGGCGACTGAGCTACCTTCGAGGACATTGGCAATGAGACCGGCTGCATTCATATTGTTGGTAGAAATGGTACCAGCCACGTGCAGGTTGCGGAAGGTGGCATTGCCAACGTAGCGGAAGGGAGCGACAAAACGATTATTATAGAGATTATTTTCGCTACCATTGTAATTGACAGTGATTGTATGGCCGTTGCCGTCGAACACACCCCGGTAGGGATGACTATCGTCACCGCAACTATTTGGGGTGCTGATGTCGGCATAGAGGCGGGCGTTCACGTCGTACTTACCATTGGCTTCTAGCACCTTCTGGTTAAACGCTATCCAGCCGAGTTCGTCGCGGATGGGGTAGTAGAATTCTGTGACATCCTCCAACTGGTTGATGGGCGATGTGTCGCGGTCCACATACATCTCTATATCGTAGGTCACGCACGAGCGCGTGAGGTTGACAATCTTGTAGCGCTGTGCGCGCTCGTCGTCGGTCAGGGTATAGACCAGGCTGTCCACCTGGGCACCCTCACGGTTCTTCGAGATGACGCGCAGCACCATCTTGGCGCGCTCGTCCCACACGGCACCGTGCTCCTCGGCATACTGCCAGGAGACGCGTACGCTGTAGGCCTGCTCGTCCTCCCACTTGGCTGAGTAGTCCTTGATGCGCAGCAGGTGCAGGTTGTCCATCACGCACGAGGCCGTGGTGGCGCAGCAGTTGTCGGCGCCCCAGCCCCAGTTCTGGGTGATGGCGCGGCGCACGCGGTAGGTCAGGTGGTCCAAGGTGCCACCGCCCGTCAGCATGCTCGTCTGGATGGCCTCCAAGAGCGTGCTATCCACGTAGGTGTACAGCGTCTTCTTGTCGTTGTAGGCATAGAACACCGAGCTGCTGATGGTGCGGAAGTCTTCCTCCTTGCCCGTCAGCGAACGCTGAATTTCGAAGAAGTCGGTGGGCGTCAGGTCCTCATCGTCGGGATAAGGCACGTTCCACGTCAGTTCCACCTTCGGCGTGCGCTCGTCTAAGGGGCGCGCCGTCAAGCCCACGGGTCCGTGGATGAAGGGCACGTTATGCGGCGACGACCCCACGCCCTCTATCAGGTAGGAGCCCTTGTCGCCCTGCTCCTTGTAGTTGCAGACCACGCGCAGGTTCTTGTGCGGCACGTTGGCATCGAGCACGATGATGCCGCTGTTCATGTTCTCGATGTCCTCCTTGAAGTACTTGTCCGCAGCATCGCGGTACTCGTAGTACGCCTTGGTGATGCTGTCGGAGAGCAGGAACCACGGCAGCTGCAGCTTGCCCGGCGTGTTCGGGTCCATCATCGGACTCGACACGAACGGCGTCAGCTTGGCGCTGGCCTCCGGCATGTTGATGGTCACGGTCTTCAGACCTGTCACCCTCGTACTCTCCCAGGCGTTAATGTTGCCATTGCGCGTCACGACCCAGGAGAAGGTCAGCTTCTTGCCTAAAAGGTTGTAGGGCACCACCCACTCCGCCTCGAACGTGTAGGAGTAGCCGTCGTTGTTGCGCTTCACGTTCGCTCTGTTGTAGTTGCCCTTCGTCAGTCGGAAGGTGCTGTTGGTGTTACCCGGCGTGATGTCGAAGAAGCCGTCGGCATGCGCACTGAAGCGTGTTTTCACCTCCGTGGCGTCGCCGTCGATGCCGTCGAAGCCCGTCTCCACCGCATACCACATGAAGATTGACTTAGGCGCAGCGCCGTCCACGGAGACCTGCAGTTGACCGTTTTCAACCCACTGGTCCGCGTTCTTCTGGTCATAAATCGGCGCCGTGAAGTACACGATGTTCGAACCACCCAGCGACACCGAGTAGTTGTCGGGCTCGTGTATGAACTGCTCTGCCGCCGCCGTCTGTGGCAGCAGCCACGCGAAGAGCGCCAGCAGTAGCATCCACTGCCACGGTCGCCCTCGCCTTGTTTTTGATAGATTGTTGTACATAATATTTATAAATTAGGTTAATATAAAACTACTTATCAGAGCAGGCGAGGAGTAAGAAATACTTTCTTTGTATCATTGTTTTGTTTTTTATCATAACGTGAACTTGAATTCGGCGAGGCAGAGCCAAGGCTGGTTATCGGTAATTTCCAGACGGAAGTACTGGTATTCGCCATTCACATTGTTGAGGTTGTACTTCTTCTCCTTGTAGCTCTCGGAAGGCAGGTTTTCTCCCGAGCGCTGGTCCAGGAGAGTCCAGTCGTTATTCCGTTCACTCTTACCATATAGTTTCCAGTTGTGAGGTTTGCTATCCCAGCTTGTTTGGGGCCATCTGTTGGCGTCTCCCGTGACGAAAATATAGCCAGAAGGTGTGATTGGCGTTACGGCCTCAAATTCCACCCAATAAAGGGGATTGCTTTGGCTTGCCCACCACTGATGGTTCGTACACCACCGGGTGTCATTCAACCCGTCGAAGAGGTTGTTGTAACTTCCACTGATATCATTGAAAGAACCATCTTTGATTACTGTTCCATCCGTGCCGCTTAGGCCAAGAGGCAGTTCGCCGTCCTTGAGCCAGTCTATCATCAGCAGGAAGTGGCGAGAGGGGCCGTTCATGTGGTGGCCTCTTGAGTCTATCGAAGCATCACCGAGTCGTATGTAATACTGGTAGTGTAATTCCGTGATAATCGCAAACATCTTCGAATGCTGGTTATACCAGTACCAAGAGGTAGGATTGAGTTCGCCCGCACCTGCCTCGTCGAACTTACCTTTGAAATAATCCCAATCGGTTTTAAGGCTATTATAGATGGCCAACGCTTTACTTCTTATGGGGCAGTAGTTGGATTGTCCTACTCTATTGAAATCCGACAGCCACGATGCATCATAATCATAGCCATCCTTGGTGATTGCCACCCACATAGGGTTCACGCCGCATTCTCCCTCACGGACAAGCACGAAGTTGAGTTCCCTGTCACGTTCCGAGAGATACTTGGTGGCATCTCCGGTGATTTTGAAGCGGCGGATGTCGCCCTTATGCCATAGGCTGGTCTCCGAGTTATAGGGCCAGGCACTTTTCTGCAGGAAGGTGATGCGGTCCACATACTTCAGTTGAGTATTCGCACTGGCCGTGACCTCTGCAACGCTGCTACCGCTGCCCTTGCGGAAGTAGATGGTGCCCTGGGATATGCCAGCAGTGTCGGTCAGCTGTGCCGTCAGTTCAGCCACATTGGGGGTGATTTCGCCTAATTTTACGTCGGGAGCTATCCACGTAGCAAACATCTTGGCGGCTTCCTCGATGTTGTCCACACCGATATAGAGGTGCTGGGGTTCGTTCTCGTGGAGGGCTACGCCTACCTCGTAGCGCACCAGTTGGCCCGCACTGTCGATGCGGCAGATGGACCGCTGGAACATGGCGAGATCGTCGTACATGGCGGTGAGGCTGTCGGCCTGCTCAGTGTTGCTACCGCCCTGATTGTCGTCATCATTGTCAGAGCATCCGGTGAATGCTGTGGTTGCAAGGGCCAGCATCAGGCCAAGCAGCCATGTGAAATGTTTGTTTGTCTTCATACGATTTGTTTATTTAAATGTTTATACTTAAGTTATTCAAGTTTCGCATTCGCTCAACTCCTTACTTAATCACGACCCTGAGCTTCGCTCGAGCTCGTTTCCGTTCGGAAGAGCCCAAGCAAGCTTGGCTCTTCGCTCACTTAATCACGACCTTGACGCCATTGTTCTTGCCTTGCAAGCGACCAGAGGTCGAGCGGATGTAGAGGCCCTTACGGGTGGGCTTGCCGTCGAGCTTGCGGCCGTCGAGGGTGAACCAATTTGAGAGTGAAGAGGGAAGAGTGAAGAGTGAAGAATTTGCTTCCGCACTGATGATTCCCGTTGTTTCGCTGTCGCCAAAGTCGATGCGGAACGCCTTCAGGCGGGCGCCAGCTGCGCCGTCATCGCCAATCTTGAAGTAGGCCCGCTGCGCGAAGAGCATGTTCTCGCCACCCATCAGCAGGATGCTCTTGTCCTCAGCGTCGAACTCGGTGCTCTTGTACGTGCCCATGAAGCGGACGCGCTGGTCGCCGCCGGCCTCGCCACTGTCGTACGGATGCATCGTGGCATCGATGGTCACGCCGCTGAACACGGGGCTGACGACATCATCTACGCTTCCAGAGCCTGTGCCGGTGTAGGTGTAGGGACTGTCGGTGATGTTGCCTGTCACCTTGCCGCCAATGGTGACGATGTGGTTGCCCTTTTTGCCACCAATACTGTAGAGAGCATCTTCCCCCTTGATGGCGGTGACAGAGGTCACACCGTCGGTGATGGTGATGTTGCCACACATGTCATAATTGCTGCTGCTACCGATGCCGGCTGATGGCCCACTTCCCGTGGCTCTGATGGTGCCACCCGTGATGATGATGTTGCCGCAGTCGCTTCCATACTTGCCGCCGATGCCCGCTCCTCTGCCGTTGCTGCTGAGCGAGCCGCTGCCCTGAATGGTCAGCGTTGCGTTTATCGGCACGTAGATACCGGGATAGTCACTATAGAATGCCCTCACGGTATTCGTGCCCTTGAGAATGATGGTGGCATCGCCAAGACAGGAGATGCCCGCCCATTTGTAACCATTGTTGATGGTCACGTCCTGGAGCGTCACCATCGCGCCTGCAGCAATCGAAATCTTGCATTTGCCGCGGAGTGTGCCCGTCAGCACATCACCGTCCCGCGCCGTGTAGTCGCCAGAGATATTTGACAGATTCACGATGTTTTTCTTCCACTTGATGATATACGGCTTGCCGGCCTCTATGCTGCTCACGTTCTCGGTGAAGTTCAGCGTCAGCGTGCCGTCGCTGAGGCTGCCCGATGCGAGGGCCTTCACCTTGGCTCCCTGCAAGGGCGTGCTGTTGATATTGCCCACACTGAAGGGCAGGCACAGCGTGTTCCATCCGCCGTCGCGGTAGAGGGTACGTCCGGCGAGTGTCACGTCGGCCAGGTAGCCGTTGTTGTTGCTGATGGTTGTGCTGTTGTCGCTGTTGTCGGCCAGGGTGATGGCGACGGGAATTCTGTAGTATGTGTCGCCAAAGAGGATACCGTCCTGGTATGCCTTCACTATTCCGTAGTCACAGACAAGTTCGCTGGGGATACCGAGCGCAGCATTGAAGGCATAGACCTGCTTCGCTCCGCTAACAGTGCAGACGAGGTCGGGTAAACCAATCTGCGGCGTACGGTAGTAGCAGTTGGTGATGGTGCCGCTGCCGCCCTGCAAGCCCATGGGGTGCATCTTGGTGACATTACCGTATGTGCCCGCCTCCAAGCAGTTTTCGAGTATTGGCGTGCCGCTGTCGCTCCATCCCCAGATGGTGCCGATGTTGGGCTTGTTTTTGCCCATGGCGTTTATGGTGCCGGCAAACACGCAGCCGCGGATGGTGGTCTTCGAGTCCTGGCCGTGGCCGATGAAGCCGCCGGCATAGTCGGCATTGACGTTAAGCGTAGCCGTGACGGCGCAACCCTCAATAAGGTTGGTGCCGAAGGCATTGCCCACGAGGCCCGACAAGTGACGTTGGTTGGAGGTAATGGTGCCCGCTACGGTGAGGTCCTTGATGGTGGCGTTCTTGATGCAGCGGAAGGGTGCTGCGCCATTACTATTGTTGTCATCAATCGAGGCGGTGATGGTATGGCCGTTACCAAGGAAGGTGCCTTGGAAAGAGTTAGCCTCGCTGGTGCCCGCCGTCATCGCTACTTCGATGTCGGCATCCAGCCGTACGAACTTACCGCTGTAATTGTAGCCGCTATTGACTTTTTTGGTGAACCCCATCCATTCATATTCATTTTCAATGATGATGGGCTTGTCTTGCGTATCTCCCGAACCTTTGAAGTTGAAAACCATAAAGCTGATGCTCTTTGTGCCTTCGTATTTGCCTTTACCGGTGATGGTGAGCGTCTTGTCGCCGTTCGTGAGAACGCTGAAAGGCATCGATGTGATGTCTTGACCGTTCAGCGTGGCCGAGTAGTCGGTGTCAAAAGTAAGGGCTGCGCCGTATGGGTCTGTCACCACGGGCGTGATGTTGAGCGTACAGGTATCGGATAATTCGTAGAATTCTTGCACGCTGATGGTACTAAGCAGATAGTAGGTATTGTTGTCTGTTAACGTTGCCTTCGTGCCGACTTCGTTGTCAGGAAGGGCTACGAACGCCCGAATAAAGCCCTGATTGGTTGACAGGTTGCTGTTGGCGACGTAGTAGCTTTTTTCTACCTTCAAGCTGCCGTCTTCATTTACCAAGTTGAGATTACTGGTGTTCTGGCCTGCAGCCATGACATAGAGGCAGCCGGTAACTTTTCTGCTGCCGCTTTCGCCCCAACCGATAAGTGCACCCTTGTAAGAGTTGCCACCCGTCAACAAACCAGTGAACACGCAGTTGCTAATGCTGATGTTGCTGTCGGTGCCGTGGCCCAGGATGCCGCCGATGTGCGTGCCGCCGCTCACGTTGGCCGTTATCGTGCAGTTCTGGATGTTGTTATCCGCGCCTTTTGAGAACCCCACGAGTGCAGCGGCATGCATACCGCCGGTGATGGTTCCCGCCACGGTCAGGTCCTTGATGGTAGCCCCGTTGATGTTGCGGAATAGGGCGGTGCCGCTGTTGCTGTCATGAATCGAGGCGGTGATGGTATGACCACCACCAAGGAAGATGCCCTGGAATGAGTTGACGTCGTTGGTGCCCACCGTCATCGACACTTCGATGTCGGCATCCAGCTGTACGTACTTACCATTGTATTTTTCAGTGCCGTTGTTGACATTCACGGCAAATCTCACCCAATCGGCATTGTTGCTGATGCGATAGGGATCGTCCGCTGTACCTGTGCCTATAAGGTCTAAGAGTGGTACAATCTTCTTGCCGTCAATATTACTGACTGTGGCTATTTCTACAGTGCCTTCAAGAATACACGTAGAGGCAAAGTTGATGTTTTCGACTCTGACGTGTCTGATGGTTTCATAGGTGTTACTATAGACGAAGTCACCAGGTTTGGTCATGTTGAATGTCACCGAGCCGCTTCTTTGGGGGTATGGGTACTCATAAACAGGTGAGCAACCGCCAGGGCCAATACCTGCTGCATTTTCGATATTATTTCCATATCCGCCTATAGCCGTCACCTGACCGCCATTGATCACGATATTGCCGCAGATGCCGGTTCCTTGAGGATTTCCAGAGGATGCCAATGAATTGGAGAATCCACCGCCTATGCCTGCTCCTCTGAGGCCGTATGCATTGACCACGCCACCATTGATGGTGATGTTGCCGCCATCGGTATTAAAAATGTCACCGCCGATTCCGGCTCCATGATCTCCACCATGTGCCTCAATGACGCCGCCATTGATGACGAGTGTACCCACTTTCACGGCACCAATGCCCGATTTGTCGCCGTAATGGCCGTTGGCGTATAATGCACCGGGGCCGTTGATGGTCAGGCTATTGCCTTTGCTCAGTTCAATGCCCTCGCTGGCCGTGAGCTTGGCACCCTCGCCAAGATTCAGCGTGACATCGCCTTTGATGGTGATGCGCGAGGGCACGGTGACGTCGCCAAACACGTAGTAGAAGCCAGAGGTCATTGTAGTCGTCTCGCTAGTGACGACGGATATGGCCATGCTGCCGCCGTTGGTGCTGGCAGCGCCTGATGCGCCGCCGCTGCCACCCGTGCCCACAGACTGAGAGCTCACGTAGCTGTCGTAGTTATACTTATCGGCCTCCCAACCTGAGGCATTGATTTTTACTTGACCATTTTTGATGGCATGATGATTCATGATGCTTTCTGCACCTACGGCAGCCCATGTTCCGTCAGCGTTCTGGCCGCCCTTGCCGCCAGGAGCCTTGACAACGTAGTAACCAGACCGTGCCCAGTCAAGGTTGCCGGAGGCACCGCCGCCACCACCGCCACCGCCGGGGCCACCGCTGCCGATGTTCGCGGCTGCACCGCCGAAGCCGCCACCGCCGCCGCCACCGCCGCCGGCTGCACTCCAGTTGTATTCATACCCGTCATATAAGGCGCTCTTGCCTGCACTGCCTGCATTGCCGCTTGTACTTGCTGCTGCGCCGCCCGTGGTTGTCAGATGGACGAAGGACTGTACCACATAGAGTTCGCCCATGGCACCTGCGGTTGCACCGGCTTGGCCAGCGGCACCACTGCCGCCACCAGCCGTACTCCATGCAGAGGTTACACTGGCAGCACCGGCACCACCCTGGCCGCCATCGCCGCCGCGCGTGCCGATGCCGGCACCGGCACCGCCGCCACCATTACCGCCGGCACCACCTGTACCTGACCAGTAATTACTATTGTCCCAATCGGCGTTACTGCCATTGGTGCCATCGCCGCCATTCGCCGCATTACCACCCGTGGCGTTCACTTCGCCCTGGCCGATGAGGTAGAGGGTGTTGCCCTCCGTCAGCTCGATGCCAGCACCGGCACCCGTCTGACCGTCGGCATTAGCGCCCGTGCAGGTGACGGTAAAGCTATACGGCACATAGATATATACCGTGCCCAGGATGGTCAGAGCGCTGCCGCCTGGTATACTGTTGCCGTAATAGATGTGTTTGCTGGCGTAGTAGTACGTCGTAGCACCTGCTGTGCCAATCGTCGCGCCCGCCGTGGTGCCTTCGGGCAAGGCCGTCCAGTTTGCCTCTGTGGTATTGGTCATGGCGTAGACCTCATCCCAACTGGCTTGCGCCCATGCACCTTGCACCACTGCGCAGAGCAGTGTAAGCATGAATAATAGCTTCTTTTGTCTCATAGTTGTAGTTATATTTATATTTGGTTGCAAATTTGTAGTTATATTTATATTTGGTTGCAAATTTATGAATAATTATTGGAAATACCAAATATCCATTGGATTATTTACTTCACAGCCGCAGGTCTGTTCACAGGCTTGTTGAGCCGGTTCATCGCGCCTCTGAGCCGGTTCACAGCGCCTTTGAGGAAGTTCATCGCGCCTTTGAGGAAGTTCAGCGCGTACTTCTATATACTTCTTATGTCTTAATGACAGATGACGGATGACAGATAATTATTGTAAAATAGTTGTGCGTACATGCGTGTGCGTGTGCGCATGTACGCACAGGGTTTCTTGTTTTCTTACCGTCATTCCGTCATTCGTCACTCTCAGCGTCCTTTCCCACTTGCAAAGATAATAAAAAAAA
>CACXYH010000090.1 GCA_902771785.1 uncultured Prevotellaceae bacterium | reverse complement strand
CTTGGCTTGTGCCTCAACTTCTTCGACAAAAGGTTTGGTTGTAGTTACCTCTTTTGTCTCAATATATGTAGAGCCTGGCTCTGTAGAAAAATAAGTAGCATTATCTTCAATGAGCTTATTACTATAAGAGGATGCATCATACCAGAAATACAATTGGCTTGGGTCGTAGAGATCACCCGCATTTACTGCGTCAACCCAATTTGGATTCGTTGCTACATGGCCTTTCTTGATTACAATAGCACCTGCTGCTGTGAAGACAGTAGCCGTAGAAGTTGAAGTGATGTTGTAAGTTGTCAGGTCACCCGTAGCGGTAACAACAAGTGTATTACCGTCAGTAGTAAGCTCAGCACTTGGCGTCTGCGCGGCTATCTGCCCCCCCGGCAACAAATGCCAGTGCGAGGACGATCACCCGTGAGAGGGCGCTGAAAGAAGCGTACGCATGGGTTAGCGCCGTCCTTGTTTGCATAAATTTGTTCATGTTATCTTAATAGTTTTGTTGATTTATCTAGATGATGCTGTAATCTGTCTGTTGTAGTAAGCGCTGCAATCTCGTAGCGAATGTAGTTAGCACTGCAATTTGGATGCAAAGTTAGGAAATAATATAATAACCTGCAAGCCTTTTTGGGAAAAAATAGATGCAGGGAACGAAATATACACCATTTGGCAACATTCTATCCACCTTTTCATGAGATGACCTGCTTGCGCAGTCCGGCGATGACGCGGTGCACATCGTTGCGCACCGACTGCACGTTGATGCCGAGCATCCGGGCAATGTCGGACGACGGTAGCTCCTGCACGTAGCGCAGGTAGATGATTTCTTTCTGATGGGGCGTGAGCGTCATCAGCGCACGGTTGACGCGCAGGCGTCTGCGCAGCATGTCGTCATCGGGGCTATAGTCATCCATGGCCTCCATGATGCTCTCTTCCGCCTGCTTCCGCAGGGTGTCGCTCTCGTCGAAGGAGCACAGCCGCTCTTTGGAGAGGTTGTCGAGGAGGTTGTTGCGAAAGGCGTGGAGCAGGTAGGCCTTCACATTCTCGACCTCGGGCAGGCTGTCGTGGCGTTTGATGATGCGCACGAAGAGGTCCTGAATGATGTCTTTCACCTGTTCTCTGTCGGGCGTGAACTTCATGCCGTATGCCAACAAACTGTCGGCATACAGGTTGAATAGTTCCTCGAAGGCGCTCTCGTCGCCCTTGCGCACCTGACTCCATAGCATTTTCTCAGTAAGAAACCTCATGACCTGCTACTATTCATAAACATAGCAGTGGCAAAGTTAGGAAATTTTTCTTTCCCAACCAATTCTCTGAACCAAAAAACATAGCCATTGTCATACAAATGTAACAAAAATAAATGTTAAAACATGAGTATGACGCAGTGGTTTTCGCATCTTATCAATAAACGCAGCAGCATCGTTATGGATAAGAACCATACCTTATACCATCTCATGAGCGGTCTCACCACCAGTGAGCCTCGCCTCACCGATGATGAGCGCACCCACATGTGGGCCGCCATCACCCGCCAGGCGCACCGCGACACGCACCGTCGCCAGCTGCTGTGGGCGGTCGCCGCCGTGGTTCTTGTGCTGCTCATCCTCACACCATTCTACTTCTTCCACCATCGCCGTGGCGCAGACCTCGAGCAGATGCTTGCCGAGGTCAGCACGCGGCAAGTGCGCATCGCCACGGTGTACACCGCCAAAGGCACCGTTGAGGTGCCGTCGAAGAGTGTCGTCAGCCTGGATGTTGCCGCAGGGAAGCTGTCGGTCAGCCACAATGGCTCCGTTATGGCGGTCGATGCCGGCGATGCCGACGGCCTGGTGGCCTTCGCCGTTCCCGCCCATGCCCGTCTGGAGGTGGTCCTGGCCGATGGCAGCCACATCACGTTGCGCGAGCATAGCACCCTTGTCGTGCCGTTCGACATCCGGAAGGCAGACATCCGTCAGGTGGCGTTGCAGGGTGAGGCCTATCTCGCCGTGCATCATGAGGAGCAGCACCCCTTCGTCGCCATGGCCGGTGACCTTCGTGTCGGCGTCCTCGGCACGAAATTCTTGGTTGCTGCCGACAAGGGCCGTGCGCAGGAGACCGTCACCCTCCTCGAAGGTGCTGTGGCCGTGAAGAATGACCGTGGCGGCACGACGATGCTCAGTCCCGGCCAGACCTTCGTCTACGACAAGGCCACGGCCCGCAACACCATCCGCCAGGAGCGTGACGCACAGTCCCTCACCCTCTGGAAGGACGACCTCCTCTCCATCGACGGCGCGTCGCTGACCAGCGTGCTGCAGAAGATAGAGACGGCCTACGGCATCCGCATCCGCTACAACCGCCAGCTGACCGACACCATCTACCTCGGCGGACGGCTGGACACCTCGGTGGGCATCGGACAGGTGCTGCAACGCCTGGAGACCATCGCGCCCATCCGTGTCGTTCATAGCGGCGACCACTATGAGGTGCAGGGACGATAACTACACATTATTATATATGAAACATTGCTCTTTTGCCTATGAAAATCAGACCGCCATCACCAAACTAAAAAATCCGGAAGAATGCGGCAACATTCCCCCGGACATGAGAGTATTCATCCTAGTACATAACCCGAAAATAGTCGATGTATGGACAAACATTTCTTAACTTGCAAAGGTATACAAAACCTTGCACTAAGTCTTCTGTTTTTAAGTATATTTATGGTATTTCCGCAAAGTTTCGCTTTGGCGAGTGAGAATACCAAGAATGTGGAACAGAGCGACGAAATCACCCTTAAAGTAGACAACCAACCCATCAAGAACGTGCTCGCACTCATCGAGCGCAAGACAGGCTATGCCGTGGGCTATAACGCCAACCTCGCCGGCATGGACCGCCTCGTGAGCGTCAACCTCCATGGCGCGTCGATCAGCGCCGCCATGCAGTCGGTGCTCCGCGGCAGCGGCCTGGGCTATAAGATCACCGGGCGCCAGATCCTCATCTTTCAGAAAGCGCAGTCGGCAACGACGCGTGGTGGCGCAGGCCAAGAGATTACTGCCTCCGGCACCGTCACCGACGCTACGGGCAACCCGCTGATGGGCGTGACGGTGAAGAACGAGGCCGGCAAGACCGTCGCCGTCACCGATATGGATGGCCACTTCTCCTCACAGGTGCGGCCGGGCGAGCGGTTGTCGCTGTCGTATATCGGCTTCCGTGAAAAGGATGTCCGTGCCGGTGGCAACCTCAATGTCGCCATGCAGGAGGACAAGGAGCTGCTCGACGAGGTCGTGGTCGTCGGTTATGGTACGATGAAGAAGGGCGACCTCACAGGTTCAATCTCCGCCATCAACGAGAAGGACTTCAACAAAGGTCTCATCTCCTCTCCATCCCAGATGCTACAGGGCCGCGTGACGGGTGTGAACGTCACCAACAACGGTGGTGAGCCTGGTGGTGGCGTGACGATCCGCGTGCGGGGTAGCAACTCCATTCGTAGTGGGCAGGACCCGCTCTACGTCGTCGACGGTGTGCCCTTGAACATCAACGACGACCAGCAGCCGTCAGGTGCGTATGTCAGTGGTGGCGGCGACATTGAGCGCATCGATATCCTCAAGGATGCCTCCGCGACGGCCATCTATGGTGCACGTGGTGCCAACGGCGTCATCATGATCACCACGAAGAAAGGTGGCGAGGGCGCGATGAAGGTGAGCTACTCTGCACAGGGCACCGTGTCATGGCTGCCGGAGCAGTACGATGTGATGTCGGCCGACGAGTTCCGTGCTGCGGCTAAGCAATACGGCTACGAGATCGATGACCGTGGTGCCAACACCAACTGGCAGGACGAGATCTTCCGCACGTCGTTCTCCAACAGCCACAACCTCACCTTAAGCGGCGGCACGAAGAAGAGCTCCTACCGTGCGTCCATCGGCTATCAGGACCAGCAGGGTATCATCAAGACCAGCAGCATGCAGAAGTATAATGGTCGGTTCTATCTGGCTACCAATCTGCTCAACGACCGCGTGAAGCTCGAGTTGAACACGACCGTCTCGCGCATCGACCAGCGCCGTGTACCCATTGGCGAGAGTGGTGGCGCCGAGGGCGACATCATCTACAATGCCCTGCGCACAAGCCCGACGTTCCCCATCTTCGGCACCGACGGCAAGTACTTCCAGTACAACAACTCCACCCGTAACCCCGTGGCGATGATCAACCTCACGCGTGACAAGACGCAGACCGACCGTGCCATCTTCAACGCCACGGCCACCGTCGACCTGGTGAAGGGCCTGAAGTATAAGTTCAACATCGCCTTCGACGAGATGAAGGCTACCCGTAAGGTGGAGCAGAAGGAAGAGCTCGTCTACCTCGACGACGGTGGCGTGTTCACCACAGGTAATGTTGAGGCTCACAACCTCCTCATCGAGAACTACTTCACCTACAACCTCAACCTCTATGACCAGCATAAGTTCGACTTCCTGCTCGGTCACTCCTACCAGCGCACCCGCGACTACAGCTATGGCTACGATGAGGATGGCTTCTACATCGACGACATCGGCTACCGCTACGACCTCTCGCTGTCGAAGAAGAAAGACCAGATCAGTGGCTCTTCCGACGTGACCATCAATGAGCTGCAGTCGTTCTTCGGACGCATCAACTACAACTATATGGACCGCTACCTCGCCACGATGAACATGCGTGCTGATGGTAGTACGAAGTTTGGTGAGAACAACCGCTACGGTTTCTTCCCCTCTGCTGCCCTCGCCTGGCGCGCCAGCGAAGAGGAGTTCATCAAGAACCTGGGCGTCTTCTCGAACCTGAAGGTACGTGCCAGCTGGGGTATCACTGGTAACCAGGAGATCCCGAGCAAGATCTCGCACATGCTCCTTGGCAGCACCGGCAAGAGTGCCATCTTCGGCGTCAACGGCTCGACGACGCCGGGCATCACGCTCACCCGTACGCCGAACCCCGACCTGAAATGGGAGAAGACCAACCAGTGGGATGCCGGCATCGACTTTGGTGTGCTTGGCGGTCGCCTCTGGGGTAGCATCGACTACTACGACAAGACCACGAAGGACGTCCTGCTTCAGGTGCCGTCCGCCTCCCCGGCCCCGACGACCTACGTCTGGCAGAACATCAAGGATATGAAGATCAAGAATCACGGCTGGGAGTTCACCATCAATGGCCGCATCATTGACAAGCGCGACCTGACGTGGGAGATGGGCGTGAACCTCTCCACCATCAGCAATAAGGTCGAAGATCTGCCTGTGGAGTACCTCACCACCGGCAAGCCCTCAGGCCCTGGTCTGGACGGCGAGACGGCACAGGTCATCCGCTCCGGCTACCCCATCGGCACGTTCTGGGGTAAGGTGTTCGAAGGCTTCGACGCCGACGGCAAGAGCGTCTTCAAGAAGGATGAGGACGGCAAGGATGTGGAGGAGAAGATTGGCTGCGCACAGCCCGACTTCACCCTCGGCCTGTCGACCACCGTTCGGTGGCGCAACTTCGACCTCACGGCCAACTTCAACGGCGTCTTCGGCAACGATGTCTATAACAACCTTGCCAACGTCGTCGACAACCGTGCATGGCAGAACGCAGGACACAACGTCACCAAGCGCGCCGCCAACGACACGCGGGAGGCTCTCGGCAACCCCGAGGACTACTCCAGTCGTTACATCGAGGACGGCAGCTACTTCCGTCTGAGCAACCTCACTTTGGGATACAACGTTCCCTTGAAGTCGAACAAATGGCTCAGCGGGCTCTACGTCTACGTCAACGGCACGAACCTCTTCTGCATCACCGACTATAGCGGCTACGACCCAGAGGTGAACGCCTCGCGTGTCACCAATGGCGTGCCCGCACTGGGCATCGGCTGGACACAGTACCCGATGGCCCGTACGTTCAGCTTTGGTATGAAACTGGATTTCTAACATTTAATTGACTGCTTTATGAAAAAGATAATGTTTACCGTGCTCGCTGCCTCGTTGCTTGCCACGACGGCCTGCACGAACCTGCATGAGGAAATCCTCAATGAGGAGACCGGACAGTCGCTCGTCAGCGATTCGTCGAATCTGACCTCTGTCATCGCACCAGCATATATCAACGTCCGGGAGATCTTCTTCAAGAACTTCGAGCTCTCCACCGATGAGCTCTGCATCCCCGCCCGTGGCACCGACTGGAAGAGTTCGAACACCCAGCCGCTGGTGCTCCACGACTTCAAGGCCACGAACACGAACATCCGTTATATCTGGCGTAACACCACCTCCGGCATCGCCGCCTGCAACACCGCACTGCTCACGCTGAGCGAACTGCCGAAGACCGATGAGGTCGTGCAGGACATGGACGAGATGATCTTCATCCGTGCCCTGCTGATGTTCACCCTCAACGACGCATTCGGCCAGGTGCCCTATCGCGACTACACCGAGACCGACTTCTCGAAATACCCGACGATCCTCAACCGACAAGAGGCTATTGAGCAAATCGAGAAGGACCTGCTCTCCATCATCCCGACCATCAAGGAGAAGGGACAGGTGGTCTACGGCCATGCCACGAAGGCTGCTGCACAGATGCTCCTGGCGAAGCTCTATCTGAACTGGCAGGTGTTCACCGGCACGAGTCCGGAGTTCAAGGATGGCACTGCCCGCTGGCAGGAGACCATCGCCCTCTGCGACCAGATCATCAACAGTGGGAAGTATAAGCTTGCCGACGACTACTGGGCAATGTTCATGGCCGACAATGCCGCCTACCTCGACCAGACGGAGTGCATCTTCCCCTTCGTCAACGACATTAAGGCTGGTGTCTCCGGCGACAGTTGGATGAGCAATGTGCTCCACTACAACCAGACCTTTGGCCCGTACACCCGTCTGCACAATGGCTTCTGCACCACACCGGAGTTCTACTATAAGTGGGACCAGACCGACCCGCGCTTCTCCGACGACCGCATGAAGGCCGAGACAGGCTTCAACCTCGGATTCCTTCACGGCGTGCAGCATCACCCCGATGGCACGGTCATCTTCACCGGCAAGGGCGACACGCTGAACTATACCCCGGAGTTCCCGCTCTACAACTGTCCTGAGCAGGGTGGCGTCCGCATCGTGAAATATGCGCCCAACATGAATGCCACACAGTCGAGCAGTTCCGACAATGACGTGCCGTTCTTCCGTCTGGCCGACACCTACCTGATGCGCGCCGAGGCAAAGTATCGCAACGGCGACACCAATGGTGCGCTGCAGGACCTCAACACCGTCCGTCGTGCACGGAAGGTGAAGGAGATCACGGCTGCGGAGTTCACGCTTGACAAGATCTACGACGAGCGTGGCTTCGAGCTCTACTGGGAGACTGGTGAGAACCGCCGCATGGACATGATCCGCTTCGGTCACTTCTTTGAGGCACGCACCACGAAGCCCAATGTCACCGAACCCTACAAGTATGTGTTCCCCATTCCGCAAGAGGCACTCGAGGGTAACCCGAACCTCAAGCAGAACCCCGGATACGAATAAATTGGAATAAGAGTATAATTCTTTTATTCTAAATTCGATTAATTGACCTTTATATGGAATATAAACGAATCATTCCATTTCTCTCTTTGATTGCCGCACTCCTGGTCCTGCCCGTGAAAGGCGGGGCCCAGGAGCTGCGGTTTCATCAGAATGGCGAGTTCAAGATATTGCAGCTCACCGATATCCATTACAAGCTCCACAACCCGGCTTCGCAGCCCGCGCTGTGGAACATCGATGAGATGATCCGTGCGGAGCAGCCCGACCTCATCGTCATCACCGGCGACGTGGTCTATAGCCGGCCCGCCGACTCGACGTTGCAGGTGGTCCTCGACCGTGTCGCCGCACATGGCCGGCCGTTCGTGCTGCTCTTTGGTAACCACGACGAGGAGCGCGGCATGACCAACACCGAGCTCTACGACATCATTCGGAAGGCGCCGCACTGCCTCATGCCCGACAGGGCTGGCCAGCCGTCGCCCGACTACACGTTGCCCATCCTGGCACACGATGGCAGTCGCACCGCTGCCGTGCTCTATTGCATGGACTCGCACAACCACTCCACGCTGCCCGGCGTGAAGGGCTACGCGTGGATGACGCCCGAGCAGGTAGTCTGGTACAACCGTGAGAGCGCACGCTACACGCAGGCCAACAGTGGCACACCACTGCCCGCACTGGCGTTCTTCCACATTCCCCTGCCGGAGTATAGCTACGCGCTGGCCGACGGCAACGACATCCTCGTCGGACACCGCATGGAGAAGGTCTGCTGTCCGCCTCTCAACACAGGTCTCTTCGCGTCGATGCGCATCCGTGGCGACGTGATGGGCGTGTTCTGCGGACACGACCACGACAACGACTATAGTGTGATGTACCACGACATCCTCTTGGCCTACGGCCGCTTCTCGGGCGGTAACACGGAGTATAACCACCTGCCCAATGGCGCCCGCGTCATCGTCATGAAGGAGGGCCAGCGCTCGTTCGACACATGGATCCGCGTCCGCAAGCAGGGCATCGAGAACAAGACCACCTATCCCTCCAGCTACGTCAAAGACAACTGGAAGGCGCGACCCCTGCCCACATCAGCTGATGAATAGAATACTGCCTGATTCTTTCTCACACAGATTACACAGATTTTCCATTCGTGGATATGGGGCATGATAATCTATGATCTCACAGATGCTCGCAAGCTCGCTGCTGCGCATACCCCTTACTACCAAGTATATACAGCGCAGCCAGCCAAAAAGGTTCGACCGATAAGGTGCCCCTCCCTATTGGGGAGGGGTTAGAGGGGAGGCCGGCGCATCTGTGGAATCTGTTTTCATCATGCCCAAGAGGCTGCTCCATCTGTGTAGATCTGTGAAATCTGTGTGAGATAGTTAC
This sequence comes from uncultured Prevotellaceae bacterium, assembly GCA_902771785.1. Taxonomy (GTDB): domain Bacteria; phylum Bacteroidota; class Bacteroidia; order Bacteroidales; family Bacteroidaceae; genus Prevotella. Next base: position 3,549 of record CACXYH010000090.1, on the reverse strand, counting down.
GAATTGAAAGTGTCATTGACTTTTTATAGTAGACTCATGAAACATCTCGCTCTTCTTCTCCTCTCCCTCATCAGCCTGCACGCCACTGCCCAGGACCCCTGGACGGTACGTGCCATAGCCATCGACACCGCCCACTACTACGGTGCTACGGTGGCCAATGGCATGCTCGGCATCACATCGTCGACCACCCCACTCCACACGGGTGCAGTGATTCTCTATGGCGCCTACGATGGTGACCCGCACTCCACCATCCCCCGTCTCTTCGACAATGTACACTGCTTCGACCTCGACCTCGCTATCGACGGCGTGCCCTGCGACCTGCACCACATCGCCGACCGCCGGCAGGAGCTCGACATGCGGCAGGCCACGTTCCGCGACCACTTCACCCTGCCGGGCAAGGCCACCATTGACAGCCGCACGATGGCACTACGACAGATGCCCTATGCCGCACTCGTCGTCGTCACCGTCACGCCACAGCACGACTTGACGCTCTCCGTCACCAACCGGCACACCATTCCCGCCGGCCTCGTCGGCGTGGAGGGTCGCTACCGCATGATGAAGAAGAAGCGCGCGAACCTCTATCTGCTCTCTACTGACGCACGGAGCCCATGGGCTCAACGAGGCATCACAGCGACATCGTCGTTCCTTTTCCCCACGAAAGACTATCCCGACGTCACCACCGACTCCATGTCGACGGTTTGGTCTGCCGATAGCAAGACGGCGATGCGATTTACCGTTCGCCTACGTAAAGATGTGGCCTATACGTTTGCCCTGACAGGTGCCGTGCAGACCGACAACATCCATCCCGATGTCAAGAATGAGGCTGACCGCCTGGCCATCTTTGCCTCCCTCACAGGTATGGCGACGCTTGAGCACGACCACCAGCAGGCGTGGGACCGCCTCTGGCAGAGCGACATCACCATCACCGGCGACCGGCAGGCACAGCAGGACGTGCACGCCATGCTCTACCAGCTCTACAGTGCCATACGCGACGGCTCACGACGGTCCATACCGCCCGCTGGCCTCACGGCGCTGACCTACAACGGTCACATCTTCTGGGACGCAGAGATCTGGATGTACCCTGCCCTGCTCGTCCTCCATCCCGAGCTGGCGCGTCAGATGATTGACTATCGCATCGACCGCCTCTCTGCTGCTCGCCGCAACGCCTTCGCACACGGCTACCAGGGTGCGATGATCCCTTGGGAGAGTGCCGACAGTGGCCTGGAGGACACGCCATCGTGGGCGACGACGGGCACCAACGAGCACCACATCACGGGGTGCGTGGCGCTGGCCGCCTGGCAGTACTTCTGCGTCTCGCGTGACACACTGTGGCTGCGCGACGAGGCATGGCCGCTGCTGCGCGAGACGGCCGACTTCTGGGTGAGCCGCATGCAGCAGGACAGCACGGGACACTGGCACATCCGCAACGTGGTCTGCGCCGACGAGTATGCGGCGAATGTCGACGATGACGCGTTCACCAACGCCGTCGCCATGGAGAACCTGCGCATCGCCTGCAAGGCGGCACGACTGCTCGGGCGACCGGCACGACGCGCCTGGCAGGAGCGGAAGGACGCCTTGCCCATCCTGACGATGGCAAATGGCGTCACGGCGGAGTATGCGGGCTACAGCGGACAGACCATCAAGCAGGCGGATGTCACGCTGTTGTCCTATCCGCTGAAGGCCATCACCGACCCCAAGCAGACGCTACGCAACCTGGATTATTATAATGGTAAGACAGGCGGAAAAGAAGCACCGGCAATGACCGAGGCCATCAGCGCCCTGCTCTATAGCCGACTGGGACATGCCCGTGAGGCGGGCGACTATTTCCGCAAGGCGTATGTCACCCATCTCTGTCCGCCCTTCCGCACGATGGCGGAGTGCCAGGGGGGCACGAATCCCTACTTCCTCACCGGAGCGGGTGGCATCCTCCAGTCGGTCATCATGGGTTTTGCAGGCTACGACATCACCGACGAGGGCCTCCGTCGCCTGCCCGCCACCGTCCTGCCTGAGGGTTGGAAGTCCGTGACGGTGAAGAGATAACTAACTCAACATTCGCGAGTAATGATTAAAACAAAAACCTATAAAACTTCAACTATTGACTAGTTGAAAAACCCTTCTTTCGAAGCTTTTCGCTTCGAAAGAAAAACCCCAATACCCTTCAAAACCATATTGCAAGGGCGGGATACAACGGTAGGGCTGAAGGTAATGGTAGGCCATAGCTTCGCGTATGGCCGTTGTTTTCAGCGAGTTCACGAGCGGGTTTTTCAAGTGGTAACACTTGAGGTTTAAAAAGGTTTTTGTTAAGATCCTAAATGCGAAACTCGAGTAACAAATATATATGAAGAAGATAATTACTGCATTCGCCCTTATGGCAACCGTGTTGACTCCTGCGCACGCCGCGCCACGCAACCCGTCGTGGCTCTCCCACGCGGTGTTCTATCAGATCTATCCATCGTCCTTCATGGACAGCAATGACGATGGCATCGGTGACCTGAGGGGCATACAGTCGCGACTCGGCTACCTCAAGCAGCTGGGCATCACGGCCATCTGGCTCAACCCCATCTTCGAGTCAGGATGGTTTGATGGAGGCTATGATGTCATCCAGCGCCGCGCATGCTGAGGGACTGAAGGTCTGCCTGGACCTGGTGGCCGGACACACCAGCAACCGTTGTGCGTGGTTCCAGCAGAGTGCCACAGGGGGTGCCGACGACCGCTATGCTGACTATTACATCTGGACCGACACCATCTCGCCCAAGGATCAGCAGGACATCGTGGCGCGCCATCAGGCTCCTAACCCGCTCTCGAGCACCACTGGCAAGTATGTCGAGGCGGATGCCAAGCGTGGAAAGTATTATCTGAAGAACTACTTTGAGTGTCAACCGGCACTCAACTATGGCTATGCCCATCCCAATCCTGCCCATCCCTGGGAGCAGGCGGTGGATGCGCCTGGACCGCAGGCGGTGCGCCGCGAGCTGCGCAACATCATGGCATTCTGGTTTGATAAGGGTGTCGATGGCTTCCGCGTCGACCTGGCAAGTTCATTGGTGAAGGAAGACCCTGACAAGGAAGCGGTGATGGCGCTCTGGCATGAGATGCGACAGTGGAAGGACCAGCACTACCCCGACCGCGTGCTCATCTCTGAGTGGGCGAACCCGCCGAAGGCCATCGCAGCCGGTTTCGACATCGACTTCATGATCCAGTTTGGCATACCGGGCTATGGCTCATTGTTCTTCGACCCCGATACACCGTGGGGGAAGCGACTGACGAAGCGCACGGGGAAGGCCACTCCTTGTTACTTTGACCGGGCAGGGCGCGGCAGCATCAAGGAGTTCGTCGACAACTATTCCAACTCTTACAACAAAACGAAGGACTTGGGCTACATCGCGATACCCACCGCCAATCACGACTTCCAGCGACCGAACATCGGCACACGGTGCACCACCGACCAGCTGAAGGTGGCCATGACGTTCTTCCTCACCATGCCGGGCGTGCCACTCATCTACTATGGCGACGAGATCGGCATGCGCTACCAGGAGGGTCTGCCGAGCA
>CACXYH010000089.1 GCA_902771785.1 uncultured Prevotellaceae bacterium | reverse complement strand
GCTCTCGCGGCCGGCACGCCCGGTGAGGCAGGCGGCTACGGCCGTGGCGCAGGCACCTGTTCCGCAAGCCATCGTAATACCGCTGCCGCGCTCCCATACACGGGTTCGGATGGTGGGGTCAGAACTCGGCTCTGCCGCTTGCATGGCAAGAATCTTTGCAAATTCTATATTACAGCGCTGCGGAAAGGCGGAATGACATTCGAGGACGCGTCCCGTCTCTGCCACCTGATCGATGTCATCGGTGAAGATGACGTAGTGCGGATTGCCCATCGAGACGAAGGTGCCATGACTCAGCCCTTGATTGCCGACAAACTGTGATTCGTCCTCCAATACTGGTTCGCCCATGTCAACGGTGACGCGCTCTACCTTATTATTATATATATGTAGCAGCAGCGTCTTAACACCCGAAAGTGTGAGCAGACGGATTTCCGTCTTGTCGTTGCCGATGCAGCGGCTGGCGTTGCCGCACATCATGGCCTCGGAGCCGTCGGCATTGAAGATGCGCATCGAGAAGTCGGCCTCGGGAATGGGGCTGCGGTCGATGAGCACGAGGCCGTCGGAGCCGATGCCCTTGTGGCGGTCGCTCCAACGTATTGCGGCAGCCGACGGGTCGGCGATGGGGTGCTGCATGGCATCGACGTAGATGTAGTCGTTGCCGCAGCCGTGCATCTTGGTGAAGGGAATCTTCTTCATTTCGTCAGATAGTCGTTTACTTTGCGTGCTGTCTCGATGCCGCTGGCCATAGCCCGGACCACGAGCGAGGCTCCGTTCTGGGCGTCGCCGCAGATGAAGACATTCTCCGGGTATTCGGGATGCTGAGGCTTGAGGAAGCCCATGGCCAGCAGACAGAGCTCGGCCTTGATGACGTAGGGCTGGCCTTTCTCTACCATCAGCGGGCTGGCAACCCCTCTCCCGTCCCCCGAAGGGGATGCTGGTTGCCAGTCGATATCCTGCACACGTACGCCGGTCAGCTTGCCGTCCTTGCCCAGAAACTCGAGCGTGTTGACATTCCAGCGGCGGGTGCAGCCCTCCTCGTGACTCGAGGTGGTCTTGAGCGTGCGTGGCCAGTTGGGCCAAGGGTTCTGCGGGTCGTCGGGCCCTTCTACGGGCTTAGGCATAATCTCTATCTGGGTGACGCTGCGGCAACCCTGGCGGTGGGCGGTGCCGATGCAGTCGGAGCCAGTGTCGCCGCCACCAATGACGAGGACGTCTTTGCCGTGGGCGGTGATGCGCTCATTCTTTGTAAACTCCATGCCTGCCAGCACACGGTTCTGCTGCGACAGCAGCTCGAGGGCCAGGTGAACGCCTTTGAGCTCGCGGCCCGGAACATTCAAATCGCGGGCTGTGGGCGTGCCGGTGGCAAGGACGACGGCATCAATACCCTCCTCTCGGGGAGGGATGGGGAGGGGGGTATTGTATCTGAACTCGATGCCCTCCTGCTCCATCAGCCGGATGCGGCGGTCTATGATTGCCTTGTTAAGCTTGAAGTTAGGAATGCCGTAGCGCAGCAGACCGCCGGCGGCCTCGTTCTTCTCGACGACGGTGACCGTGTAGCCCATCTGGTTGAGGGCGTTGGCACAGGCCAGTCCGGCAGGGCCGGCACCAACCACAGCCACCTTCTTACCATTTCTCTTGATGTCTGTGCGCGGCAGGATGTAGCCTTCGCGGAAGGCGGCCTCGATGATGGCACACTCGTCCTCGCGATTGGTCGTTGGCTCGTGGTTGAAGCGATTGAGCACGCAGGCCTTCTCGCACAGCGCCGGACAGATGCGGCCCGTGAACTCAGGGAAGGGGTTGGTGCTCGTCAGCAGGCGGAAGGCCTGTTCCCATTCACCTTTATATAGTGCGTCGTTCCATTCCGGCGCTTTGTTGCCCAACGGACAGGCCCAGTGGCAGAAAGGCACGCCGCAGTCCATGCAGCGCGAAGCCTGCAGCTTGCGTTCGCGGGTGTTGAGCGTCTGCTCCACCTCGCCGAAGTCGTGGATGCGGTCGTGAATGGGTCGGTAGCCCGCCTCCTGGCGGTGTATCTCTAAAAATGCTTTCGGATTTCCCATAATTCGTATCTTAATAGTCTCGTTGCACGTTCTCTATTTTCTCTCTCAGTTTCCGCATCTGCTCTTCCTGCAGCACGCGTTTGTACTCGATGGGCACTACCTGGATGAAGTCGTCGACATAGCGGTGCCAGTCGTCGAGCATGCGTCCGGCCAGTGCCGAACCCGTGTGCAGGTAGTGCTGACGAATGAGCTCGAGCAGCTCCTTGCGCGAAACGCTGTCCTCTACCAGCGAGAGCTCCACCATGTCCATGTTGCAGAAATAGTCGAAGGTGTGATGAGGGTCGTAGACGTAGGCCACGCCGCCCGACATGCCGGCTGCGAAGTTGCGTCCCGTCTGGCCGAGCACCACCACGCGTCCGCCGGTCATGTATTCGCAGCAGTGGTCGCCGGCACCCTCGATGACAGCCGTGGCCCCTGAGTTGCGCACGCCGAAGCGCTCGCCCACCTTGCCGTTGACGTAGAGCTCGCCCGAGGTGGCACCGTAAAGACCGGTGTTGCCCGCGATGATGTTTTCCTCAGCCATGAAGTTCTCGCTGCGGCGGGCAGGCGGCAAGATAGAGATACGTCCGCCCGAAAGACCCTTGCCGAAGTAGTCGTTGCACTCGCCCTCCAAGCGCAGGTCTAAGCCTTTCACGGCGAAGGCACCGAAACTCTGGCCGGCAGAGCCCTTGAACTTGATCTTGATGGTGCCGTCGGGCAGTCCTTCTTCGCCATACTTCTTGGCGATGGTGCCGCTGAGCATCGTGCCCGCGGCGCGGTCGGTATTCTTGATGGCGTAGTCGAGCGTCACCTCTTCCTGGCTGTCGATGGCTTTCCGGGCAGCACGAATCATCTCCTCGTCCTTTACGCCCGTCACCTTTGTATAGGCCCCGCGGTCCCAATAGAGCGCCTTGTCGGTGTCGGGCTTGTGCAGCAGACGCGAGAAGTCGATGGTGCGCCATTTCTCAGCGGAAGCAAATTGGCTTTCCCCTTCGGGCCGCCGAGCTAAACCTTCTTCCTTCACTTGAATGAGTTCCGTGTGTCCGATAATCTCCTTCAGCGAGCGTACGCCCATCTCCGAAAGATATTCGCGCACCTGCTGAGCCAGGAAGGTGAAGAAGTTCACTACATATTCGGCACGACCCTCGAAGTGCTTGCGCAGTTCCGGGTTCTGCGTGGCCACGCCCATCGGACAGGTGTTCGTATTGCACTTGCGCATCATCACGCAGCCCAGCACGATGAGCGGCAGTGTGCCAAACGAGAACTCGTCGGCGCCCAGCATCGCCATGATGACGACGTCCTTGGCAGTCTTCAGCTGTCCGTCGGTCTGCAGGCGTACCTGGTTGCGCAGTCCGTTCATCACGAGTGTCTGCTGCGTCTCGGCCAGACCAATCTCCGGCGAGATGCCCGCAAAACGCATCGACGATGCAGGCGAGGCCCCCGTTCCGCCCTCGGCACCTGAAATCACAATCAGGTCGGCCTTGGCCTTAGCGACGCCGGCGGCAATGGTGCCCACACCGCTTTCGGCCACGAGCTTTACGCTGACGGCTGCTGTGGGGTTGATGTTCTTCAGGTCGAAGATGAGCTGCGCCAGGTCTTCAATCGAGTAGATGTCGTGATGGGGTGGGGGCGAGATGAGGCTGATGCCGGGAATGGCGTTGCGCGTCTTGGCAATGATGTCGTTCACCTTGAAGCCCGGCAGTTGTCCGCCCTCACCGGGCTTCGCGCCCTGGGCCACCTTAATCTGTATCTCCTCGGCATTCACCAGGTATTCGGCCGTGACGCCGAATCGTCCTGAGGCTATCTGCTTGGTCTTGCTCGACAGCGACACGCCGTCGACTTCCGTATGATAGCGGGCATTGTCCTCGCCGCCCTCGCCGGTGTTGCTGCGGGTGCCCAGCTTGTTCATGGCTAATGCCAATGCCTCGTGGGCCTCGATGCTCAACGCTCCAAACGACATGGCGCCGGTCACGAAGTGGCGCACGATGCTCTCCACCGGCTCTACCTCGTCGATAGGTGTAGGCGTAGGAGCCTTCTTGAATTCGAAGAAGTCGCGTATGAAGATGGGCTTCTCTTTCTTGTCGACGAGGTTCTCCCACTGCTTGAACTTCTCGTAGCTGCCCTGTCGTGTGGCCAGCTGCAGTTTGGCAATCGTCTCCGGGTTCCAGGCGTGCTCAATGCCGTCGCGTCGCCAGGAGAACTGACCGTGGTTCGGAAGAAGCGGTGCGCTGGCGCGACTGAATGCAATCTGGTCGCGCGCTATCTCCTTCAGTCCGATGCCGCCGATGGTGCTGACCTCCGTGCCGAAGTAGCGGCGCAGCAGGTCTTCGCTCAGGCCGATGCTTTCGAAAATCTTGGCTCCGCGATACGAGCGGATGGTCGAGATGCCCATCTTCGACATGATTTTCTTCAGTCCCTTATCCACGGCCTTGATATAGTGGCTCTCTGCCGTGGCGTATTCCTCCTGTATCTTTCCATGCTTCACCAGGTCGTCGAGCACGGCAAACACCATGTATGGGCACAGGGCACTGGCGCCATAGCCCAACAGCAGCGCCGCATGCATCGTCTCGCGAATTTCTCCGCTCTCCACGATGAGCGCCGTCTGCACGCGTTTGCCCACGCTGATCAGGTAGTGATGCACGGCCGAGACGGCCAGCAGCGACGGGATAGCCGCTTGCCGCTCATCGATGTCGCGGTCGGAAAGGATGATGTAGTTCACACCCTCGTCGACACTCTCCTCCGCCTTCTTGCAGAGGTCGTCGAGGGCCTGGCGCAAGCCTTCTTCGCCCTTTGCCATCTCAAACGCCATCGCCAGCTTCTTCGTCTTGAACCCCTTATACCTTATATTACACAGTATGTCGAGTTGCGTATTCGTCAGTACCGGCTGCGGCAGGCGCACCATCTTACAGTTCGAGGCATCGGGCGTCAGGATGTTTGTGCCCACGGCACCGATATATTCCGTCAGACTCATCACCAGCTCTTCGCGAATGGGGTCGATGGCGGGGTTCGTCACCTGTGCAAACTGCTGGCGGAAGTAGTTGAAGAACACCTGTGGACGGTCGCTGATGATGGCCAGCGGTGTGTCGTTGCCCATCGCTGCCACGGGCTCCTGTCCGGCCGTTGCCATCGGAATGATAGTACGGTCGATGTCCTCCTGCCCGTAACCGAACTGCAACAGCCGCTGCTCCAGATGATTCACGCTGTTCGACACGTGGCGACCGCTCTTCAGCTTCTCCAGCTGCACGCGGTTCTCGCTGAGCCATTCGCGGTAGGGATGTGCCTTGGCCAGCTGCTCCTTGATTTCGCCGTCGTAGTAGATTTTTCCTTCCTGCGTGTCAATCAGCAGGATCTTACCCGGCTGCAGGCGACCTTTGCTGACCACATCGCCCGGCTCGAAGTCCATCACACCGACTTCGCTTGCCACCACCATCATGCCCTGCTTCGTAATTGTATAGCGCGAGGGGCGCAGACCGTTTCTGTCGAGCATTCCGCCCGCATAGCGACCATCCGAGAACAGCAGGGCGGCCGGACCGTCCCACGGCTCCATCAGTATCGAGTAGTATTCATAGAACGCTTTCAGGTCCTCGCTGATGGGGTTCTTGTCGTTGAACGACTCCGGCACGAGGATTGCCATTGCCTGCGGCAGACTGAGCCCGCTCATGGTGAGGAACTCAAACACGTTGTCGAGCGAGGCCGAGTCGCTCATGCCCTCTTCGACGATGGGCGAGATTTCCCGGATGTCGCCCAGCGCCTTGCTGCTGAGCACGCTCTCGCGGGCCTTCATCCATCCGCGATTGCCACGAATGGTGTTGATTTCGCCGTTGTGGGCTAACAAGCGGAAGGGCTGGGCCAGGCTCCACGTGGGAAATGTGTTTGTGCTGAATCGTGAATGCACCAGCGCCAGTCCGCTTGTCAGGTAGGGGCTCGTCAGGTCAGGGAAATACCGACGCAGCTGTCCGCTGGTCAGCATTCCCTTGTATATAATGTTTGTGTTGTTCAGTGAACAGATGTAGAAGTCGGGATGCGAGATACGGCGTTCAATCTTCTTCCTTATAATATATAAGGTACGCGGAAGGGTCTCGACGCGCTCGTCGTTCACGCCCGTAACGAACACCTGCTTGATGGCCGGCTCCACCCTGCGTGCTGCTTCGCCCAGCACCTCGGGGCAGGTAGGCACCGTGCGCAGGTGCATCAGCTGCAGACCCTCGCGCTCAATCTCCTCGATCATCACCGAGAGAATCTCCTGCTGCGCCTTCTCTTCTTTAGGCAGGAACACGAGTCCCGTGCCGTACTTTCCTTTCTCGGGCACGGGGATGCCCTGCAGCAGAATGAACTCATGCGGTATCTGGAGCATGATGCCTGCGCCGTCGCCTGTCTTGTCGCGCGTCTCGGCGCCGCGGTGCTCCATGTTCTCAAGTACGCGCAACGCCTGATCCACCAGCTCGTGGCTCTTGCCGCCGTGAATATTCACCACCATGCCCACGCCGCAAGCGTCGTGCTCATACTGTGGCTGATATAGTCCGTTTAGCTTACTCTTTGTCATATGATCCTTGTTAAATCTTTCTTTTGTCTCGATTTCGAGTGCAAAGATAATACAAAAAGTTAGAAAAACAAGCATTTTTGTGGCAAAATATTCGCTGTTGTTCGGACACAATTGGCATTTTGTTTTAAAATTAATGGTATTTGTTTCAAAATGATAATATTTCGACCTATGCCGACTTGCTTTTGTTTACACTTTGTCATTTTGCAAGATTTTTTTGTCGAAAAGTCAGACTTTCTTGCTGTCTTTCTTCGTTTTTAGCCGTACCTTTGCAGTCGAAAGCTTTCAAGATAACATGTAAGTAATAATTTAAAGGTAAAAGGGTATGAAAAGAATTGAAGCCATCATCCGCAAGACCAAGTTTGAAGAGGTCAAGGAGGCACTGTTGCATTCGGACATCGACTGGTTTGAGTACCACGATGTACATGGCATCGGGCAGAGCCGACAGGAGCGCATCTACCGAGGCATCCAGTATTCCACCGACGTCATCGAGCGGGTGGCCATCACCATCGTCTGCCGGGACATTATTATGGAGCCAACCGTAAAGGTCATCCTCGACGTGGCCCACACGGGCGAGATCGGCGACGGGCGCATCTTCGTCAGCGACGTGATAGACACGTGGAGCATCCGCACCGGCGAGCACGGCGACACCGTACTTAGGGACAAAAAGTAAAAAGGAAAAAAGGTAACAACACAAAAACATTTAGGATATGAGCGAAATAGGATTATCACTCGATACCGTATGGATGCTATTGGCAGCCATGTTGGTTTTCTGGATGCAGCCGGGCTTCGCGCTCTGTGAGGCAGGTTTTACACGGAGTAAGAATACGGCAAACATCCTGATGAAGAACTTCGTCGACTTTATGTTCGGCTCACTGCTGTTCTTCTTCCTCGGCTTCGGATTTATGTTCGGCAGCGAGGGCGCAGGCTTCATCGGCGCGCCCAACTGGGGCGACCTGAGTTTCTACAAGGGCGACCTGCCCGTAGAGGGCTTCCTTATTTTTGAGACGGTGTTCTGCGCCACCTCTGCCACCATCGTGAGCGGTGCCATGGCCGAGCGCACGAAGTTCTCGATGTACTTGATTTACAGCGCTGCTATCTCATTGTTCATCTATCCCATTGAGGGCCACTGGACGTGGGGAGGCGGCTGGCTCTGCAGCGATGCCGCCGACGGATTTATGATGAGGACGTTCGGCGACGTGTTCCACGACTTTGCCGGTTCAGCTATCGTACACAGCGTTGGTGGCGTATTGGCACTGATTGGTGCGATGGCACTCGGTCCTCGTATTGGCAAATATGCCAGGGACGGCAAGAGCCGCGCCATTCCTGGCCACAACCTGGCGATGGCGGCACTGGGCGTGTTCATCCTCTGGCTCGGCTGGTTCGGTTTCAACCCGGGATCTCAGCTGGCAGCCAGCGGCGAAGTGAACCGCATCGCCATCAGCCACGTATTCCTGACCACCAACCTCGCTGCCGCAGCCGGTGGTACGGCCACGATGTTCCTGACTTGGCTGAAGTATGGTAAGCCGTCGCTCTCGCTGACACTCAACGGCGTACTGGCCGGACTGGTAGGCATCACGGCTGGCTGCGATCTGGTGTCACCTGTGGGAGCCGTCATCATTGGCCTTGTCTGTGGATTGGTGCTGGTCTATGCCATCGAGTTCATCGACCACAAGTTGCATATCGACGACCCTGTCGGTGCTTCGAGTGTGCATGGTGTCTGCGGTATTCTCGGCACGCTGATGACAGGTCTGCTGTCTACTTCGAACGGTGCTTTCTACGGTCACGGCTGGGGGTTCTTCGGTGCAGAGTGCTTCGGCATACTGGTCATTGACCTCTGGGCTGCTGTCTGCGGGTTTGCCCTGTTCTACGGCATCAGGAAGTTGCACGGCCTGCGTGTCGACAAGCGAATAGAAGAGGAAGGCCTCGACATCTATGAGCACGGCGAGGCTTGCTATAACTAAAAGTAAAAAAGGTATGAAAAAGATTGTTGTATTGGCAATGGGCATGGTGCTTAGCAGCACCGCCCTTGCACAGGAAGAGATTGAAACGACGATTAGCGGCGATGTCGTGAGTAGTTACATCTGGCGTGGTCAGGACTTGGGAAGTGCCGCCGTCCAGCCGACATTCGGCGTAGGCTACAAAGGGCTGTCGCTGACGGCCTGGGG
>CACXYH010000088.1 GCA_902771785.1 uncultured Prevotellaceae bacterium | reverse complement strand
CATGGTCGTGAACGAGTCCGTGCGCAGGATGCCGTTCAGCGTCGCCATGCCGTTGCGCTGGTAGAGGTATTCGCCCTGCGGAGGCGCACCGCCGTCGAAGCCGCCAAACAGGCTCGTGGCGCGGGTGCTCACATCCGAGCCGCCGAAGTGGTCATACATGTCGGCCCGTGCAAAGCCCTTGTAGTTACCACCCTTCACCGAACAGATGGTCTGGAACTTGTTGGTGAACATCATGCCCGTCAGACCCAGCAGGGCTTGCAGTCTGTCATCGCCGTCCTCCATGTAGCCCGCCCCCGCTTCCTCCTGCCCGAACGGCTTGAACTTCGCCTTGTTCGACAGTTTGATGTTCATCGACACCTCGTTGCTCGGCACGTCCTTCTCCACCCGTCGGCTGTGGTGATTGCGCACTATCTCCACCTGCGTCACATAGTCCGCCGGGATGTTCCTCGTCGCCAGGTTGTACTTACCGCCCAGCAGGTCCATGCCCTCGATGTTAAACTGCGAGATGGGCTTGCCCATGTAGCTGATGCCGCCGTTCTGCGATACATCCACGCCCGGCAGCCGTTTCAGTCCGTCCTCCAGCGTCACGTCGCCCTTGCCCAGGAACGATGCCAGGTTATGGCTCAGCGTGTCGCCCCTCTGCCGCAGCGGGTCGGGCTTCACCGTCACCTCCTTCAGCGAAACTGCCTTCGGAGTCAGCACCATGTCCAACTTGGTCACCCGCTCCTTTAGCGATAGCCTTTCCGACTCCTTCTCATAGCTGATGTGGGTGAACTGTAGCGTCACCTCTCCCGTCGGCGCACTCTTCAATTCCAGCGCATACTCGCCCTTCACATTCGTGCTGGTGAACGCCAGCGTCTTCGTGCCGCTCACCATCTTCACAATCACGTCACTCACGGGCTTGTTTTGCAGGTCTATCACCCGTCCCGTCACTCGCATCTGTGCCGACGCATGGACGGCCAGCACCATATATAATATAATGTATAGGAGTCGTTTCATATCAAGTCTTATTCTAATTCCAACGGTTGATAATACCGCACAGTCTCCGCTCTAGGAATACTGCGCATCGGGTCGTAGAAGTTATATGCGTCAGTTGAATCTTCTTCGTCCCAGAAGAGGAAAGAACTTCCATCATTGTAGCTAATCCCGACCATACCTCTCTTGCTGCTTAGATAATAAGTGGGGTCTTTTACATAGCGACTGTTACAGCGTAGCTTATTTCGCTCCTTGATGAATTTGTCACGCTTTTCGCGCATATCCTTTGGGTCGTTGAATAAGTCCAATCCCTGCCGGCATAGTGGCAAGTAGCCATCTTGCACGTATAGCCCATCACCGTCAGCGTATCGTCGGTCAGCGTCCATTGCTGCGCGTTCATTGGTTCTTCGATGACATACAATCTTGGAGCAAGAAACTCTCGTGTAGTCATCTTGCCATCTGGATAGTTGCCGTAAATGGTAGGATAGAGGTGTATACTGTTGCGTATCATCTCAATCTCCACGCTACGGTCGCCCAGACATTGGCACACATACTGGTAATATTCCATCTGCATCGTGTGGCGTGTGCCCACCATGAGTGCAACGCAGCAGGAATCGACAATCTCCCTGTCGTCTATTCCCATCTTGGTTTGTACTGCGTAGTCGTAGGTGACTACAAATTTGCTCGTGTCGATTGTCTCTGTTTGTCCCTGCGCTCCTATCGTCAGCGTGAGGGCCATCATTGTTACGATAATCTTTTTCATTGTTCTTGATGTTTTATGAAATTGTTATTTCTTCTTCGGGTTCTTATTCCAGTGATACACTAAATGCGCCATGACGTAGTGCGGCAGGGAGCGGTACCATGTCTCGGTGCGGCCCTGGGCGTTCACGGAATACTGCGTGTTGCTGAGTTGGTGCAGCAGGTCGAAGGCTTCGATGCGGGCGATGAGCTTGCCCTTGAAGAAGGGCTGGCTGACGGAGGCGTTCAGCACGAAGTCGTCGGTGTTGAGTTCTGCGCTGCCATAGCCGCGACGGGAGTACATGTTGCCGTCGGCTGACAGCGTGGTGTTCAGGCGCGGCAGGGTGTAGCGGGCGGAGAGGCCGTACTGGAAGTCGGTGGCGTTCAATGTCTCGAAGTCATACATTTTTCCCTCGGAGTGCCGCCAGCGGATGTCGCCCGTGGCGCGGATGTTCAGCGTACCTTTATTATATTGTATGTAGGCCCCGTCGTGCAGCGTCAGGGTATTGACGGCGTTCACATGGCTCTCGGTTTCTCCTGCAAGCATAGAGTGGTCGAGCGAGTGGTGGTAGTTGGCATCGGCGATGTTCTGCCACGTCCAGAATCGCTTCTCTCCAATGGCGTTGGAGATTTGGAACTTGGCATTGGCGATATACGCGCCGCTCACATTCTCCGGCTTGTAGGTATAGACGCCGCTTGCGGGATTGTAGATGACCGACTGCGACACCCGCTGCCACGGCTGAAATACTCCATTCCGGCACTGGTGCTGGCGTGGCCTTTCAGTCCCGGCGTACCCAGTTTCACCACCAGCGGATTGCTGTCGTCGCGATAGTTGATCATGTCGTAGATGTTGGCCGTGGTCTCCGTATGGCTGATGTTAAGGTGAAGCTCATGGTTCTTTGCCGTCTTCCTGCCATACGACAGCCAGGGCGTGACAAACAGCGTCGTGTTCGTGGCAAGCGTGTCGATGGAGCCTCGCTGATAGTCGAGGCTGTGGCGGGTGAACGGCACTTGCAGGCCAAGCTGCCAGTTGGTACTCGATTTCTTGTCGGGCTGTAGCTCGTTGCGCGTATAAATACTGATTTCCGTCGTGTTCGTCAGCGAGCGCAGCTTGCTGTCATAGCTGTTGTTCACGTCGGTAATGGCAGCCAGCGCATCCAATTGCGAGGCCAGCAGCAAAGTGTCGGGGTGGTAGAGATAGTCGTGGGTAGCAGTTCGTGACAGCCCCGTCCTGTTCTTGATTCTGAACTGCATCCTCTCCGTCAGCTTGCCGATATGGTCAAGCGAAAGTTCGCCTGCCGTCACCCGCTTGTCATAGTCGCCGACGTTATAACGCTGTTCCGATGATGGAATCGTATAGTTCCGCGTGTCGTAGTGGATGGCGCTCTCCGACTTGTCGCTGCTGTGTTCTGCTTTGACGACGTATGTAATTCCCTTGATATCGCCTATCACCTCCATTATGCCATTCCACGATGTGCCCTCACTCATTCCGACGGTGCGCATGGAGGCCGTGAGCGTATTGCCAAATTGCTGGAACATGGAGCTGGACTTGCCGTCGCGCTTGCCATAGTTGAAGTCCGTGGAAACCATTATACCAAAAGGGGCATACATGTTAAATAAGTTATGCAGTGCAATCTTCCAGTTGCTCGACTTGCCAGTGCGCTCGGTGACTGACAGCGGATTGCTGCCCATGAGAAACTGCTCATGGCTTTGGCGCATCTCCTGATTATCACTTGACGAAACGAACTCCGTGCGGAACGTCTCTTCAATCATCTGGTCTCTTGATTGGTAGTCAATCTCCGACCGTACACTGCGCGTCGTTATCAGCGACCTCGGTCTGCGGTCGGGCGTCCAGTTGCCAGTCTTGCCAATGTGCTGCGTCTCGTTGACGTTGTTGACGTTGCCCAGCAGGGTGAAGCGGTACTGGTCGGTGAAGCCCAGTCCGAACATTCGCCCCAACCAGCGGCCATGCGTTCCCGCTGCCCCTTCCACATTCGCGATATAGCCCCGCTGGTACTCCTGCTTCAGGTTGACGTCCATCACATATAGCTTCGGGCCATCGTCACGTCCCAACACCTCGTCCCTCTTGTCCTTCTTGTTATACACCTTGATATGTTTCACCGTGTAGTAAGGCAGATTTTCCAAAAGTATCTGCTTGTTGCCGCCGAAGAACGAGCGAGAGTTCAGCAGCAGTTCGTCTACCTTCTTTCCGTTGACGAAAATCTCGCCCCCGTCGTTCATCGTCACGCCCGGCATCTGGCGTATGAGGTCGTCAAGCATCGAGCCGTCGGGCATATTGAACGCCGTGGCATCATATATCAGCGTGTCGCCGCGATAGAACATCTTTACTTTCGTGGCCGTCACCACCACCTCATTGAGCGTGATGTGCCGCGCCCGTCTCATCTTGATGAGCGGCACCGACAGTTCTTTCTCCGTAGTGTTCGTCACCGACACCTTTTGCCACGCCACCTCATAGCCCGGCAGCTCAGCCCGTATCAGATAGTCGTGCGGGGCGGCTTTGACTGGCGCATAATACGGGGCAATCATAATGCTCCCGTCATCATCTTCAATGACTTCAACATGCACGGAGTCCAACACGCAAGTCGTGCTGTCCGTCTCATAGACAGAAATCTTTGCCACGAGTGGCCTTTTCAGAAATACATCCTGTACTTGTCCCACAAGGGTAACGGTTTCTTGGGCCTGTGTTCCTATCGCCAGCACCAAGGCTATCATCATCACTAAAAACTTCTTCATTGTTTTATGGGGTTATTTACTTCTTCTTCGGATTCTTATTCCAGTGATACACTAAATGCGCCATGACGTAGTGCGGCAGGGAGCGGTACCAGGTCTCGGTGCGACCCTGGGCGTTCACTGTATAGTTCACGTTACTCAGTTGATGCAGCAGGTCATACCCTTCGATTTGGGCGATAAATCTGCCTTGGAAGAATGATTTGGAAATTGTGGCATTCCAAACCAAGTCGTCACTGTTCAGCTGGTGGTCTTCGTAGCCGCGTCGGGAATACATCTTCAGATTGGTGGATAGCTTTACTTCCCAAGGCAAGCTGTAACGACAACTCAGGCCGTAGCTGTAGTTCCATGCGTTCACGTCGTATTCGTCATCGCCCTCTCGATTCACTTTGTTCCAGGCGATGTTTCCAGTGAGAGCCATGTAGAACTTGCCCTTCTGATACTCCATGTTCAGGTCTTGTTCCGTGAGGCAGTTGTTCACCTTGCTTAGTATGCTTTTGGTGTAACCTTCTAACATGACAAGGTCTGCATTTCGGAAGTAGCTGAAGCGGGTGGTTGAGTTGACGAACAGCCTTTTTTGCCTGTCTATCGCCTTCCTGACATTAAGTTGGGTCTGACAGTTCCAATTGCCATTGACGTTTTCGGGCTTATATGTATAGATACCCGTCCCCGCATCGTAAGCAAAGCTTTCGGCTATCAGTCGGTCCATGACGTTTACGCTTTGCATGAAGGATATATTTTGCGAATAGTCGTTCAGGGTTCTTGTTATGCTGAATCTTATGGCATGTTTGTCTGAGGGCTTCAGGTTTGGATTGCCAAGTTCCTTTCTCAGCGGGTCTGAAGTGTCGGTATATCCTATTGTCTTAATGATGTCGGGAACATTGCGTCTCAATGCATAGTCCGCGCTCCACGACCACTTCCCCTTAGTCCTGGAGAATTGCAGGTTAGGCTCTATCAAGACATAGTTCCTACTTATATTCGCGTCAGTCTCTCCGCGTTGGTAGCATTCCCTTTCATTAAGGTGTGCCACTCTCACCTCCAGCGATACCATCAGTTGATCCAACCCCTGCCCTTGGAGATATGACAAATATGGTATTACTTCATGCTTACGGACGTAATGACGACTGGTATAGCTGTTAGCAAAGTCCTGTTGCCGCTTGAAATCAGTGACCGAAGGGAGTTCATCAACATTCCAACTGGCCTTGAAGAGATTGCTCCGCGTAGAATTATAGCTCTGCCTGTAATGATAGCTTGAACCGAAATGGAGTCCTGACAGCAGATGGAAACGATAGGCCCCACCTATGGCATAGCGGTATCTGTGCTCACTGTGCTCGCGGTATTGGTCGCGTCCCTCCTGCCGCATCGGCGATTGGTAGAAGCTCAGCCCGTAGAGATTCGTGTTGTCACGGTTGATGCTACCCACAGAGCCGTCAAAATCCAGGGTGTAGTCATCGCCCCACGTTGTGTATTTTTGCCAGTCCACTTTCTGGCCCAGCCTCCATTCCGTATCGTTCGTTTCCATTTGGTTGCTCATGCTGTTGGTCGCTATTCTCCTTATGGCCGAAGACGTGCTTGCCTGTAGCAGTGAGTCCAGGATGCTGGTCGTAGTGCCAAATGATGATGGCGATGCTGCAAACTGGGCCGAGCGTCGCATGGCCGTCCCGTCGTTTTTGTGGTGGCTCCATTCAGAATTAAGGGTCAATGCTCCAACCTCAAAATTATTCCTCAGGTCTATCTGTTTGTTGTGTCCTGTCGTGAAGTCATGCTTCCTGTCAAACGCTGAGCCTGAGGCAAGATAGCTTTCCGAGGCACTGCGCATTTCGTCTTCGCTTTTATCCCATCTGACAGTTCCCTCGGCATGCTCGTTGAACCTGCCGTCCTTGTCATCCACATCCAAGTCTATGCCAAGCCGTTTGGTGGTAAGCTCACCTGCCTGAGTGGTGGCCGTCCAGTCGCCATCCCTGTTTGGCTTGTTGGTCTGGTTTACGTTGTTTGCATTGCCGAAGATGCACAGTCGGGAGTTGTTGGTGAAACGGAGGTTGAAGGTGCGGGCCAGCCAGCGGTTACTCGTTCCGCCGGCAAGCTCCGTATTGCCAACCGTTCCTGTCTGGTAGTCACGTTTCAGTATCACATCCATCACATAGTCTTTATGCAGGGCGCTGGCATGTTTTTCTTTGTCCTCCTTCTCATAGAATTGCAGTTTATGAACGATATAATAGGGCAGGTTGTCGAGCATGACGCTGTTGTCGCCTCTGAAGAATTCCTTTCCGTTGAGCAACAGGTAGTCCACCCGCCTGCCGTTCATCAGAATTTCCCCGTTCGGCTTCAGCTCGCAGCCGGGAATGCTGCCAACGAGGCCGCTGAGCATGGAGCCTTCGGGAATGTTGAAAGCATTGGCATTCACCTCTATGGTATCTCCCTTATAGGCTATCTTCACTATTGAGGCCGTAACAACAACCTCGTCGAGAACGAATCGCCTTTTCATCAGCAGGGTGGGAAGTTCCCAATACCTATTGCGATGCAGATTCTTCATCTCCACCTTCATCTCACCTGTTTCGTAGTCGGGATGCTCCACTCTCACAACGTATGTGCGTGGTGTACGTTCCAAATCCCTACGCCAATAGCCATTACTCCCTCCTGTCCTCATCGTGTCAATGACCGTGAGTGTCTCGTCCAGCAGGGTTACCTTGGCGTTTGGGATTCCGGCTTTTGTAAAACTATCCTTCACATACTGATACACAGAGATGGTTTTCACCGTCTGTGCATCAACGAATGTAGAAACGAGGGCGATGATGATGGTGATGAAGTGTCGTTTCATATTCTGTTACTTTGCTTCTAACGGTTGAAACACATGCGCCTTCGTCAGCAGGGGATGACCGCCATTGGCGAGCACAAGTTGCTGGCCGTTGTGGTTGAGCACGTTCATGTCCGTGATACTGCCCATGAGGTCAGGCACATAGTAGGCAGGATTCTTGGCATACTGGCGGTTGCCATATATCTCGTTGCGGTGCTTCAGCAGCTTGGCGTATTTCATGCGCTGCACGTCGGGACGCTGTTCCGGGGCGGTGATGGGCGATGCCTCTTGTCTCAGTTCCGTGAGGCAGAACGTGTGCGCCTCGCTCACGGCTTTTACTATCAGTCCTGGCAGACCGCGCAGCCGCCACGGCCCAGCCGACGAAGGAATCTCATCGGTGTACCACACGTGCCATTCCACGCCCCGATGCGTCGCTGTGGCCTGCTGGCACAGGTAGCCGCTCACGGTCAGCGTGTCGTCACTGAGCGTCCACGCGATGTCGGGTGTCGGCTCGTAGCCCTCATAGTCGTGCGGGAAGATGAACTCGCGTACAGTGGTCTGCCCGTTGGGGTAGCCCGTCCACACCGTCGGCATGTGCATCAGGGCCTCTTGGAACCCTGCTGCCACATCGGGTTTTGAGTTGTCGTCATACACAGGATAGGCCGAGTACGGCATCGACTTCGTCACCGTCCGTCCCACTTGCACTACAAGTTGCATCCTGTCTGTGATGGATGCTGCCTCGTCGTTCTGTGTTCTACACTCGTAGTCGTACACAGCCACGAACTGCGCCGAGTCGATGGTTTCTGTCTGCCCTTGTGCTGCTATCGTCAGCGCAAGGACCATCATGGTTGCTAAAATCTTTTTCATTGTCTTTGATGTTTTATGGGTTGTTATTACTGTTGTCTGTTTTCCCTTTCTTGATACGTTCTATCAATTCCTGATACTCCTCTTCGTTGAACTTCTCCTTGTAGATTAGATAATGAAGATCGTAACAGTGGCGCCACAGGAAACGGCGGATGGATGCTTTGGTAATCATACTTTCTATATTTTGAAGTAGTTGTTTTCTTGCAGAATGTCCGCGAAGCGCATTGAGGGGGTCTTGTAACCGTTACAGAGGAGTCGCGGAGCAGATTGAGGCGGTCTTGTGGCCTCGCAGAAGGGACGCGGAGCGCAGGGAGGGGACTTTGTCATCGCGCAGAAGCATCGCGGAGCAGTCCGTGGCGGTCTTGTGGCCTCGCAGTAGCGTCGCGGAGCGCCACGGGGCGCTACTGTTTGGTTACAGGAGGCTCGCGAAGCACTCCGCGTTGCTAATGATTGTTTACTCGGGAGTCACGGGCGTCACCTCGCCGCCGCCGTCGTCATCGCCACCCTCGTCGGGCTTCGGCTCGGGTTCCGGCTCTGGCTTCGGGTCGTCGCCGGAGGTCTTGCCGCTGCTGATGTAGTAGAGCTTGGCGCGCTCCTCGATGCCGAAGAGGGTCTGGATGAGCTGCGTCAGTTCGGCGGTGGGCTGCAGCACGGCCAGGGCGTTCAGCACATCGTAGGCCTGGCGGATGGCGGCGTCGGTGGCCTTGCGGGCATCGGCCAGCTCGCCCTTCACCTTCGCGCTCTCGTTGTCCACGCGCACGGCCACGAGGTTCAACACCTTCACGGCCTGCTGGCGGGCTTTCGCAATCCACGGCTCGATGCCGAGGGCGGCGAGGTCGTACTTGTCAGGCGTCTGCCACTCCTGCACCATGTTCACCACCTTGCGGGCCTCGGCCTCGAAGCCGTCGTTGATTTGGAACTGGAAGTCCTTGAACACCTGCACGGCCACCTCGGCCTTGCGGCGCAGCGGCTCCGTCTCGGGCAGCATCGTCAGGGCGTTGAGCATGGCGCGGATGGTGCTCATGTACTGGTCCTCCAGCCGGTCCTCGCGCTTCAGGTCGTCGCTGGCGAAGTCCTTGCCGCTGAATCGCTTGAAGGCGATGTCCTCGGCCTGGCGCGCCGCGTGTACGGCGGTGGCGGCGTTGAGAAACATCGTGTTGTCGGTCTCGAAGGCCGCAAAGCGGTCGTCAATCTGTTGTGTCACGCCGTCGTGGTTGGCGTTCGACAGTCGAGCCAGATAGCTCGTCGTTAAAGTTTTCTGTGCCATAGTTCCTATAAGTTTTTTGGCGTTAATGATTGGTGCGCTGTCTTGATGTTTACCCTGCGTTGGCCCCAGCGCGTTAAGCCGTCCGCAAGGTTTTATTTCGCTGCCGCTCCCATGAGTCAAAAGAAACCTCCCCGCCGCCCGTCGCGACAAGCTAACGGGGAGGCACGCTCATAGGAACTGGCGTGTTTTTTCGTTGGAAACTGGAGGGAGCATCGCTGCGGCCTCCAGTGCAGCCCGGACTTACTACTCGTTTTACTAACTTTACTTGAATATGTTCTGCTTGATGCTCTGAGAGATGTCGGCTGGCGTGTCCTTCAGTTTGCAGCGCTCCACGATGTAGCGGACAACCTTTTCGGGCATGTTGGGCTGCTTCACCCAGGAGTCAGAGCGGTTCTTCCAGCGTCCGCGGAAGTGGGTCTTGTCGGTCAGCGTCAAGGGCGAGGCGGAACGGCCCATCTCGCTATAGACACCGTTCTTGAAAGTGTAGGTGCCGTACTCATGGGGCATGACTACGACCTTTCCGTCGCTGGTCATGGCAATCTCGGCGCAGGCATACTCGCCGTCGGCACCGTAGTACTTGAACTGTGAGTAGCCCGTGGTCTTGCCACACACAATTTTCTTCTCGCCGTCGAACTGCATCCATTCGAGCGTCCATACGCCGATGAGGTCTCGGTCGGTGACATTCGCCGTCTGGGCGTTGGCGGTGACGGCGCACATCAGGAGCGCCATCGTCATGAGGAGTTGTTTCATTCTTTTCATAATATGTTTCGTTTTGGTTTGAAATCGGTTGCGAAATTAGTGCTTTTGCGGTGCGCGGCCATGGATTTTTGCTCGCATTTAGCTCGCATTTGACTTGCGAGCAGCTCGCAAGAGGCTCGCAGGGAGCTCGCAAGGGGCGTCAGGTGCCCATGGAGAGGATGAAGTCGTCCCACTCCTTGGCTCCACCCTCGCGACCGAACACTTTCTTGTAGAGTCGCTTGCGCAGGGAGCTGATGGTGTTGGCCTCGCGGGCCAGCACGGCGGCAATGTCCTTGGTGGGGATGCGGAGCTTGACGAGCAGACAGGTGCGGTACTCCACGTCGGACATGGGATAGAGACTCTGCAACTGGGTGGTGAAGCCGGGATAGACGGTCATCAGGCTGTGCTCCACCTGCTGCCAGTCGGCGTCCTTCATCAGTTGGCCGGTGGCCATGCGGCGCACGAGGGCGGCATACTCGTCGGAGGCGAAGAAGGTGTCCTCGACCGACTTGGCGGCTTGGCGCACGGACGGCGCACGGTTCTGCTGCACGTCGCGAATCTGCTGCAGCTGGAGTTGCATCTGACGGCGGCGGCGACGAGAGACGATGTAGTTGGCCGTGGCGGCGATGGCGATGAGGGCGACGGCCACGACGAGCCAATAGACGTAGTTGGTGAGCTGGCGCTCCTTGGCCGAGAGCATGTAGCGCGTGGTTTCGGCCTCGGAGTTGTCGGTCGCGCGGTCGAAGATGTCGCGGATGTCGGCGCCCCACTCGCTGTAGAGGCTGTCGGCGCGTGAGAAGGTGTAGAGGATGCCCATGCGCTGGATGGTGATGGTGGAGTCAGAGGCACGGAGCGGATGCGGGTCGCCG
>CACXYH010000087.1 GCA_902771785.1 uncultured Prevotellaceae bacterium | reverse complement strand
GCGACAAAGGTACGAAAATATTAGAGAAATAAGATACAAATAAGGAGTTTTTTACGCTTTGCGAACAAAAATCGAGGATTTTGCGAACAAAATGCAGATGCCAGAGCCTTCAGGAGGTATGCACAATGTTCCATGAAATATCATTTTGTTCGCAAATTGTTCGCAAAAAGAGAAATCAGCAACCTTCGATTGCTCGTAAGTTGCTGATTTTCAATGTGGACCAGCCAGGGCTTGAACCTGGGACCTCCAGATTATGAGTCTGTTGCTCTAACCAACTGAGCTACAAGTCCAATTTCAGCGTGCAAAGATACGCAGAATTTGCGAGATATGCAAATTTTTCTTGCTTTTTCTATAACTATTTATCTTCCTTGGCTCGTAATTCGCATTTTTTTTCTACCTTTGCAGGCATAACATAGAATTATATAATAGCTAAGAATAAAAAAAATGAAGAAGTTCATTCCCATGCTCGCTGCAGCTGCCGTAGCTGCGCTGAGCTTTACTGCTTGCAATCAGAAGAAGTTTACCGTAGAAGGAACCGTAGAGGGAGCACAAGACTCTGTGCTCTATTTTGAGAACGTCTCACTGAGTGGACCGGTGACGCTCGATTCCGTGAAACTGGACACTGACGGAAAGTTTGCCTTCAGCATAGATGCCAATGAGGCTCCCGAGTTCTATCGCCTGCGCATCTACGATCAGATTATCAACCTCTCTGTCGACAGCACGGAGACCATCAAGGTGAAAGCGCAATACCCCAACATGGCTACTCGCTATGAGGTGGAAGGCTCTGACAATTGCCAGAAGATACGCGAATTATCGCTCAAGCAGATAGCGCTGCAACAGCAGGTCATTACCATCGACCGTATGCTAGGAATGAATCCTGAGCAGAAGGGAGACTCAATAATGGCTATCGTGAACCGCTATAAAGAGGAGGTGAAGCTAAACTACATCTTCAAGGAACCGCAGAAGGCCTATGCCTACTTTGCGCTGTTCCAGATGGTGGGTCCCTACAGTATCTTCAATCCGAGTGGATCTGAAGACGACGTCAGGGTGTATGCTGCCGTGGCTACCTGCTGGGATACTTACTACCCTGGCTCTGAACGTGGTGCCAATCTGCATAACATTGCACTTCAGAATATGAACAACCAGCGCATTGCCCGTGCCAATAGTCAGCGCACCATTGAAAGCAGCAAAGTTGTGGAGGCTGGCGTTATTGACATCGAACTGCCCGATGCATCCGGACGCATCCGTACGCTGAGCGAACTGAAAGGGAAAGTGGTGCTGCTCGACTTCCATGTATTCTCGCTGAAAGATTCTCCGCAGCGCATCCTTATGTTGCGCGACCTATATAATAAATATCATGCACAAGGATTCGAAATCTATCAAATTTCGCTCGATTCCAACGAGCACTACTGGAAGCAGATGACCGAACAAATACCCTGGGTCTGCGTGCATGACGCCGATGGGCTGGACTCTCACTGGGCTCGCATCTACAATGTTCCAACCGTGCCTGACTTCTTCCTCATTGACCGGGGCAACAACCTCGTGAAGCGCTCGCAGCAAATGAACGACCTGGAAGCTGAGATACGTGCGCTGCTGTAGTGTATTGCTGATATGGCTGTTCGCGCAGTTTGTCACAGCCCAGACGTTTGAACTGCGACGTGAGCACGATAGTCTCTATTGGCTGAACGACTGGCGACTGCCTTATCGCGTCTATCAGTTCCAGACAGGCGACGTAGATGGCGATGGACGGACAGACGCCATGGTGGGTGTCATTAAAAAGACGCGGTTTCATCGGGAAGTGGGTCGCCGTTTATTCATCTTCAAACAGGTGAATGGCAAAGCCCGTCCACTGTGGATGGGGTCGAAACTGGGAGGAATTCTGCAAGACTTCCGCTTTATAGGCGGACGCATACGGTCTTTAGAGACGACCACCGACGGACGCTATGTGGTGGCAGAGTACAAATGGAGCGGTTTCGGAATGGCTTTCGACCATTATATAGTGAAAGGAACAGACAAATTAACTGCATTAAAAAAATTTGACCTATGAAAACAAAAGCAATTCTCATGGCATGTGTTGCGGGTCTATTAACCGCCTGTAGCCAGAAACAGAGTGTGGTTTCAGTGCCTGTGTCGCAAATCGACGTGGAGCAGCTGAACAAGACTATCGACTACAACATGGACATTTCCGGTCTCTCGCTGAGCGACCTGCGCATATTGCGCAATGCCCCTGCTGCCCGCAAAGGTTTCCCATTTAAGGATGCTTACATCCGAGGCGTCTATCAGGGCACTTCATGGTATGACTCACTCATGTGGAAATACGATGAAATGGTGAATTTTGAAAATCTTGAGCAGAAAGAAGACGAAAGCTGGCGCGACTTCTACTATCGCGCAGGCGTAGAAAACGGTATTCTGAAGTTTACCGACGAAGAGGTTGCTTTCATGAAGCGAGTGCAGGAACGCGAAGACGAGCTGCTGAAACACAACTTCGACGTGGATGAAGACCTTCGCGTAAACGTGCAGAACATCGTGAACCCCACCCAGCTCAAGACTTTCGACTCAACGCTCTGCCTCCGTCTGGCACAAAACGGATTTGCCATTGTGCCTGCCCAGCATGAGCAGCTGTTCCATGTATACGAGCAAAACGACTACAGCTGCTTCCCCAGTTTTGTGACTACCGACCTCTATCTGCAACTCTTCCATCTCTATTTTGATTGCATGCTACGCGAGATTGAAGAGAACAAGCTTCACGCCATGATGACCAAGCTGAGTCTCTCCATGTATTTGAAGCTTTTCCAACAAGCCAATTCGACCGACAACGAGGAGATTAAATCGCTGGCGACCTACGATGCAGCATTCTTCGCCATCGCTTACGAACTGTTTACCGGCGCTTCCATCGGTACTTCCGATTTCCAGACAATTACAAAACCTGAAGTTAAGCGAGTGATGGACTCGAAGAACGATTTCAGCGATTTCATCGAAGATTATCAGAACGTGATGTTCTCCTACAGCCTCTTCCGCCCGCGTGGTCATTATAGCCGCAACGAGAATCTGAAGAAGTATTTCCGCGGCATGATGTGGCTACAGAGCGTACCCTTCGGTCTGGACGAGGAAATCAGTCTGCGCCGCGCCATTGTAATGGCCGATGCACTGAACAACGAAAAGAATGCACAGAAGGACTATGACCAACTGAACGTGCTGCTCAACTATCTCATGGGCAGTGCCGACAACCTGAGCATTCCACAGGTGCAGGCCGAAATAAAGAAAATAGGAAAGCCCCTTGGGGAGCTGCTGAGCGATGCCAACGCCATCGCAACCATCAAGAAGAACCTCGATGAAATCGGTGAAAAGCAAACCCGCATCCGTCCGAAGTTTGAAATGACCAGCCATAATAAGGTATGTCTGATGCCGCAGCGCTATCAGCCCGACGCCGAGGTGCTGCAGGAGATGGTCGACTATGACAACGACCCCACCAAGCGAGCTACGCCTAAGGGTCTCGACTTCTTTGCAGCCATGGGCGTTTCGCCAGCAGAACAAATTCTGATTGAAGAGGGACAGCAGTGGAAAGACTTCAAGCCCATGCTCACTAAGATGAAAACACGCATGCAGGAAATCAACTGGGACGAGACAATCGCCACGCAGTGGATGAACGCGCTTAAGGTGGTCAGCGACAAGGCAGACAACCAACCGTATTTCATGGGCACGCCCGAATGGGACAAGAAGAACCTGAATGCCATGCTGGCCTCATGGGCAGAGCTGAAGCACGATGCCATTCTCTATGCCAAGCAGCCCTTTGGTGCTGAGTGTGGCGGCGGTGGACTGCCTGAACCCGTGGTGATGGGCTATGTAGAGCCGAACGTAGGTTTCTGGAATAAAGCTATCGAACTGCTTGACAACACATCGAAGCTGCTGAAAGAGCAGGGAATGCTGACTGAGAAGGTCGATGATGCAACCACACGCATTCGCGAGGAAGCCGAGTTCCTGCTTCGCACGAGCGAGAAAGAGCTGCGCGGTGAAACACTGGTCGATGAGGAATATGACCAAATCAAGTGTATGGGCGCCACGTTCGAGAACATCTCTCTCGACCTGCTGCGGCAGCCCAACCAAAGCCTGATGGGATGGGACGACGTGCAGGGAGCAGACAAGAAAGTGGCCCTCATAGCCGACGTCTATACGGCAAATGCCAAAAACAACCCCGATAAATCCGTACTTTTTGAGGGTGTGGGCTTGGCCGATGAAATCTACGTTATCGTAGAAATCGAGGGTTGCCTGTACATCGCCCGTGGTGCTGTGCTGAGCTATCGCGAGTTTACGCAGCCTATGGACCTGCAACGACTGACCGACGAGGAATGGCAGAAGCAGCTGGAGCAGGAACCGCGCAAGGGTGTGCCCGATTGGATGAAGTCTATTCTCGTGCCTATGCCCGAAGGGCAAAAGCCTGAATTGAATGAAGAGTTCTTCTATAGTTCTGGCTGTTAGCCTATTCGCCGGGCTGTTGCCTTGCGATGGCAACGCAAAAGACCTGCGCGCCGGTGAAGACGAAACCACCATTGTCTTCACCGGCGACATTCTCCTGGATCGCGGCGTGCGCCAGGTGATAGAACATCGCGG
Organism: uncultured Prevotellaceae bacterium; assembly: GCA_902771785.1. Taxonomy (GTDB): domain Bacteria; phylum Bacteroidota; class Bacteroidia; order Bacteroidales; family Bacteroidaceae; genus Prevotella. Next base: position 4,160 of record CACXYH010000087.1, on the reverse strand, counting down.
AGTTGACCATCTCTTTTCGAGAGGGGTCGACTCCGTTTTCCGTTCTGCACAAATAGTAGTAGGCAATTTGGAATGCCCTGCAACGAAAATCCAGTCGCCCGTCTTCAAGCGGTTCATCTTCAGAGGCGAGCCAGAATGGCTCAACATCCTGCGCCGACACGGCATAACTCACCTGAATCTGGCCAACAATCACTCCATAGACCAAGGGCGTAAGGGCCTGCTTGACACACAGCAAAACATTCGCAAGGCAGGGATGGTGCCCATCGGAGCAGGAAGAAAGATGACAGAGGCAGCAAAGCCCGTACTGCTGACAACCACCCCACGTCGCGTCTGGCTTGTACCTTCATTACGCCTTCCCCTGGAGAACTATGCTTACCTGACAGACCAGCCTTGCGTCAGCCAGGAACCGTTCGATTCGCTTATTTCGCGGATACGGAAGCTGAAAAAAAGCGATTCCACCGCTATTATTGTTGTATCCCTGCACTGGGGAGGGGAGCACACGCTGCGCCCCGTACCTCAACAGAGAGTGGAGGCAAAGATGCTCCTTCAGGCAGGAGCCGACATAATTATCTGCCACCACACCCACACCCTGCAAACGATCGAAGATGTACATGGAAAACGAATTTACTACAGCATCGGCAACTTCATCTTCGACCAGCACAAACCACTCAACACGAAAGCCTGCATGGTGCGCTTACGCATAAAAAAGGACGGTTTCATCGCTGAAACCATCCCTATAGAAATACGCCAATGCGTGCCCTACATCATATCAGAACGTAGTCAGCCAGGCCTTTAGCTCCAGCAACATCTCCATGTGATAGGGGAACGACTCACGATAGCCCCAACCATGACCTCCAGTCGGATAGACATGGAGCGAAGCCGGCACGTCGTGGCGGAAACACTCTACGTAGTAGTTGACACCGTTCGACGGCAGCACGCCATGATCGTCGTCGCTCAGCGCGATGAAGGCCCGTGGCGTGGCGCGTGTCACCTGCATGTCGTTGCTGAACTCTTGCTCCAGTCGCTTCTGTTCCTTCTTGGAAAGATCTTTTCCCAGGAAATTATCGTGCGATCCTTTATGAGTAAATCCCGATACCATCGTGATTACCGGGTAGAAAAGAATCTGGAAGTCGGGCTTCACCTCGCCCTTGCTGTGGGTGGCAATGGTCGAGGCGAGATGTCCACCGGCCGAGAATCCCATGATGCCCACATCGTTCGGGTTGATATTCCATTCCTTGGCATTGCGGCGCACCAGGCGAATGGCCTCTTCAGCATCACTGATCGGCACATGGTAATTACCGCGAGGCATGCGATACTTTAGTACAAACAACGCAATGCCCTGATTGTTGAAAAACCACTGCCAGTCGGTACCCTCGTGCTGCATGGCCAGATGGCTGTAGGCACCGCCAGGACAGCACACGATGGCACGCCCCGTAGCCTTCTTTGCGTCAGGCAGGAGCACCGTCAGTTCGGCCTTGTCGCTGTCATCGCCATTGCTGTTGGGCGCCCCGTTGGGCCATAGATTAATCACTTGCTGAGCCGAAGTTATCGTCGTTGCCATAAGCATGAAAACAATAAAAATGTTAAGCCTTTTCATTATTTAATCGGTTTTGGGTGCAAAATTACAACTTTTTTTCGTAATATTGCAGGCTGAAACCAATTAATAAACTAAAAATATGAACGTTAACAGATTATTTTTGATGGCCGTCGGTGCCTTGCTTGCATGCTCGGCGCAGGCCAAGGTAAGGCTGTCGCACTTAGTGGGCGACAACATGGTGTTGCAGCAACAGACGGAAGCCCGCCTTTGGGGATGGGCCAAAGCCGGCAAGGAAGTGAAGGTGACGTGTTCGTGGAACAACGACGTCTACAAGGCCAAGGCAGCCAAGGACGGCAGCTGGATAGTGAAGGTGAAAACACCCAAAGCATCGATGGAACCGCAGAAAATCACCTTCAACGATGGCGACGAGCTGACGATTGGCAATGTGCTGATAGGCGAGGTCTGGGTGTGCGCCGGCCAGTCGAACATGGAGATGCCCGTTCGCGGGTTCGGCAACTGCCCCGTCGAGAACTTCAATCAGCACGTGCTCGATGCAGCACAGTCGGCAGGCGTGCGTTCTATTAAGATTCCCAGCATCATGCGCGTGGAGCCTCAGCAGGACGCACAGGCCGAGTGGCGCGTGTGTTCACCGCAGACAGTCGCCGACTTTTCGGCAACGGGCTATTTCTTCGCCCGCCTCGTTTCGCGCACACTGGGCATTCCCGTGGGTCTGATTGAGGCCAACAAGGGCGGCTCGCGCGTAGAGAGCTGGCTGACGAAGGAGAACCTGCAGAAGTATACCAACGAACCTACCGACTCGATGGGTATCGTCAACTTCAAGCCGCAGTGGGACTATCAACGTGCACTGCTGTGGGGAAACGGCACATTCAACCCAATCCTGAATGCAACGGTGAAGGGCATCCTCTTCTATCAGGGCTGTTCGAACGTGGGCGACCCCGCCGGCCAGTACACCTCTCGTCTGAAACTGCTCGTGGAGCAGTGGCGCCAGCAGTTCGGCCTAGGCGATATTCCTTTCTATTTTGTCCAGATAGCTCCCTACGTCAGCGGCAATGCACAGGGCGACTGGAACGCCCGCTTGCAAGAGCAGCAGTACAACGCCTCGAAGGTAATTCCCAACAGCGGCATCATCTGCACCAACGACCTCGTCTATCCCTACGAGGGCGACCAAATTCATCCGGCTCAGAAGCAGCCCGTGGGCGAGCGTCTGGCCTATCTGGCGCTGAACCAGCAGTATGGCTACACGGCCCTGCCCTGCCAGAGCCTGTCGTATAAGGAGATGATGATTCGCAACGACACGGTGTTCGTTCATTTCGACAACGAGTATGGTGCCATCAGCCGTTTCGAGGGCATCGAGGGCTTCGAGGTAGCTGGCGACGACCGCGTGTTCCACAAGGCCGAGGCTCGTCACTATTGGCGTCCTGGCGGGCAGAAGTGGGACGAGGCCATTATCGTGGTGAGTCCTGAGGTGAAGCATCCCGTGGCCCTGCGCTACTGCTTCCGCAACTGGCAGTTGGGCAATCTGAAGAACGCTGCCGGCCTGCCGCTCTTCCCATTCCGTACAGACAACTGGTAGAGCAAGAGCTATGCATCCGTTAGATAAATTCAAGTTCTGCCCAGTGTGTGGGAGTGCACACTGGGTGGAAAACAACTTCAAGAGCAAGCGGTGCGACGACTGCGGGTTCGTCTACTATGCGAACCCCTGCGCTGCCACCGCTGCCTTCATCGTCAACGAGAACGACGAGCTGCTCGTAGTGCGCCGCGCCAAGGAACCTGCCAAGGGAACGCTCGACCTGCCAGGCGGCTTCTGCGACATGTACGAAACCGTTGAGGAGGGCATGCGTCGCGAAATCAAGGAGGAGACGGGGCTCGACGTAGACGAAATCCAGTATCTTTTCTCTTCGCCCAACGTCTATCAGTATAGCGGCATGGGCGTCCATACGCTCGACATGGACTTCCTGGTGCGCGTCAAGTGTGGCTCAACGGCCATCCATGCTGCCGACGATGCTTCCGATGCCCGCTGGATAGCCCTTGACGACGTCGATCCCGCCGACTTCGGCCTGACAAGTATCCGCAACGCCGTCATCCGCTTTTTGCAAACGAGAAGCTGACCCTCGAGCCGTTAGTAGGAGACCCTCGAACCGTTAGTAGGAGACCCTCGAGCCGTTAGTAGGAGACCCTCGAGCCGTTAGTAGGAGACCCTCGAGCCGTTAGTAGGAGACCCTCCTACCGGTATATGGCAAGCTGTTTTTGCGTTTTATGGCAAAACGGAAAACGCCTATGCACAAACATATTTCGTTTTGCCATAAGACAGCTCTCTTAGAGACGCATGTGTAGATGCATTTCTACATGCAATTATAATTACAAAAAGGCTGACGGCAGCACATGATGCTTTGCCGCCAGCTTTTTTGTCAGATTTTGTTCGTCAGCACTCGAGCTTTGCTCGCTTGGCTATGCCTAGAATGCTATTGGGCCGTGACCCATGCACGAGGTGGTGCTCAGGGCCGTGATGATGGCCGTGATGATGCTCGAAATGATTTGAAGAGCGAACTTCCAAGCTTCCTTACCTTTCATACTTCAAGAATTTAAAACGTTAGCTATTTTT
>CACXYH010000086.1 GCA_902771785.1 uncultured Prevotellaceae bacterium | reverse complement strand
ATGTATATCAGATATATACATAATTAGAAATATCTATAAATACATCTATAATATTTTACAAAATACAATTTGTAATAACTATTGAGCGTCTGCCCTGCCCGCATCTCCCCTGCAAACTCGTCCCACACGCTGGTATAGCCGCAGTCGTCGACGAAGCGCCACTCGCTCACGCCGTCAGGCATCTCCATGCCCGACAGCATCATCGTCGTGGCCCCGCCCATCGACACGCCGTGAACCACCATCGTGTCGGCCTTGAACGCCTTTAGCCATTGCATGGCGTCCCGGGCGTCGTTCCAGCCCATGCCTATGGCCTCGCCTTCGCTGAGCCCGTGGGCATGAAGGTCGGGCACGACCACGTTGCATCCCAGCTCTCGCTCGTACATACGAGCCAGATAGAGGAAGTCGATGCCGCAGTTGCGCCAGCCGTGCAGCACCAGAGCCGTGCGGCCGGAGCCACGCTCCACGTAGAGGGCATGATGGCGTTCGCCGCTGTCCATCGTCATCATCGTGTCGCGCAGGGCGTTCAGCTGTCGCAGGCTGTCCACCCACTCCTTCGTCTCCGGATAGCGCTCAAACTGGCGGCTGAAGCAAGCCGCCGTGTCGGCACGGTTCGGAGCAGGAGCCAGCGAATAGTCGAGCATGTAGAAACTGCCGCCAGTCACGGCTACTGCAAACACCGACAGTGCAACGATGCACGTCCAAATCATAATGCGCTTGATGGTCTTCATTTCATTCTGTTTTCCGCAGGAACAGCAGGCTGCGTCCTCGCCATGTTGATGTTGCAAAGGTAGCGAATAGTTAGCAGCTATCGGCATTTCTCTCTGTTAATCTGAGTTAAAGAAGCCATCGCGGCGGCTCTGCGCCCCGAATGACAGCCAGCGGAACTTCGGCCTGGTCAAAGTTCCCCTTCGGCATAGGCGAAGCGGCACTTCGGCTACCTCGAAGTGCCGCTTTGCCTTGCCCAAAGTGCCGCTTCATGCCTGCCAAAGCAGCGGCACTTCGGCTGCGGGGCGGCGGGCAATATGCATGTGCGTGCATGCATACACTCATATATATATGTGTATGCACGCACGCACATGCACATTTTTTGGGGCGATTTAAATGTCTGTCGTCGGAACCACTCTATATATAAGTGGTTCCGACGACAGACAAAAAAATCTTTTCGCGGGCGGCGTCAAAAACTGCTCTTGTCGCTACCTTACCAAGCCGTTTCCCTCTTTCCTGCCTTCATCATTCGTGCGGCAGCAGGTGTCGGGGTGGCCGTGACGTCGGCCGTGCGCACATCCTTCTGAGTGCCGTCGATGTTGAACGTCAGCGTAGCACCATCGTTGCGAACGTCGATAGTGACGGGAGCCCCCATGACGAGCGGCAGGTTCACGTCGCCATGACCGCCGGGAAATCCGCAGAGCACGGGAATCTGGTATTCGGCCAGCAGGTCGTGCAGCATGGCCTCGATGCTCTCGTAGGTAAACTCCGTGCCGCAGTCGGTGAACTCACCGAGTATGATGCCGCGGCAGCGGTCGAGCACGCCGTTCATCTGCAAGATGCGCATCTGACGGTCTATGTTGTGCATCGACTCCTCCACCTCCTCCACAAAGAGAATCAGGTCCTGGCCCTTCGTGGCGTCAGCCTGCGAGCCAATGTTGGGCACGAAGGTGCAGAGGTTGCCGCCCACCAGCACGCCGCTGGCCTTGCCCTCGATGTTAGCCTTGTGGGCCGGCAGCTCGTAGCGGGGCACCTGGCCCATCAGCAGGTCGCGCATCAGCGTACTGGTGGCGTCGGTGCCGCCACTGGCCAGGAACGAGCTCATCGTGGCGTGCATGCTCATCACGCCGGCACGGCTCCACATGCCGTGGAGCGTAGAGATGTCGCTGAAGCCCACAATCCATTTCGGCGAGGCCTTCAGCTCGTCGAGCGTCAGCTGGTCAATCAGCTGAATAGAGCCGTAGCCTCCACGGTTGCAGACGATGGCCTTGACCGAGGGGTCGCTGAGCGCCCAACGAATGTCGCTGACACGCTCGGCAACGGTTCCCGCATAGCGCCCGTCCACCACCTTGCCTACGTTCGGGCCGACGACCGGCTCCAGTCCCCATCCGCGCAGCACGTCGGCCGTCTTCTCCACGTTCTCCATCGACGTGAAGTACGAGGGCGAAATCAGCGCCACCTTGTCGCCCGCCTTCAGATAGTCGGGCTTCACGCAGCTGATGTACACAGCATCGTCGTGCACTGGCGTTACGATCGCATTATCTTCTTCGTTGCACGAGGTCAACGTTGTCAGGCCACTCAGTAAAAGGGCGGTGGCCAGCACCCATCCGTTCATTCGTTTCATGTTCTTGGTGTGTTTTGAGGAGCCCATACCGTTCCCTGTTTCATTGAAGTATGTTGTATTTGAGCACAAAGGTACGTTTTTTTTCTCAATTGGCGCATAATCTCGGAAATATTATATATATTTGCACCCACTTTTAGGTAATTTTGAATTATAAAGTATGAAGAATTTAGTGAAAACATCAGCCCTCGTGCTGACAGGCGCACTGCTCATCGCCGCCTGCGGACAGAAAGAGCAGAAGAGTGAAGCAAACGTAAACGAGAATCCCGTGGAGGAGAAAGTGGAGGTAAAGGCTGTTGAAGGTCGCAAGAACTTCGCCGACAAGGCAGTCATCACACCCCTGCCCGCCATCATGATTGCCACGTGGGACGAGAACGAGAATCCCGACGTGATGATGGCTGCATGGGGCGGCCAGTGCGGTCCGAAGCACATCACCTTCGAGCTGTCGGCCCACAAGACGACAGAAAACATCCGTCTGAAGAAAGCATTCACCATCAGCTTCGCCACCAAGGGCGACATCGCCCAGAGCGACTACTTCGGCATCGTCTCGGCCAACGACGTGCCCGACAAGGTGAAGAAAGCCGGCTTTACCATCACCAAGAGCCCCAATGTGGATGCACCTATCATCAACGAGTACAAGCTGACGCTCGAGTGCAAGTGCATCACCTTCGAGGAAGACGGTAACGGCGGTGCCCGCGTGGTGGGCGAGATTGTCAACATGAGTGCCGACGAGAGCATCCTCGACGAGCAGGGCAACATCGACCTCGAAAAGCTTCAGCCCGTCATCTTCGACTCGGCCAAGAACCAGTACCGCGTAGTTGGCGAGAAGGTTGGCGACGCCTGGGGTTCCGGCAAAGCCATCCAGGAGCGTGAGGTAAAGTAAAAAAGACCGTAACTTCTAAAAAGAAAGACGAATATGATACTCTCAACAACCCAGCAGATTGAAGGTCATCCCGTCCGTGAATACAAGGGCGTGGTGACGGGCGAGACGATTATTGGTGCAAACTTCGTGAAGGACTTCTTTGCCGGCATCCGCGACATCGTTGGCGGCCGCTCGGGCAGCTACGAGAAGGTGCTGCGCGAGGCAAAGGACACCTCTATGAAGGAGATGATGGAACGGGCCCAGGCCATGGGAGCCAATGCCATCGTTGGCATCGACATCGACTATGAGACCATCGGCGAGGCCAACTCCATGCTGATGGTGGCCACCAGCGGTACGGCAGTCGTCATCTAACGACCATATAAGGTGGAAAAAAAGTTTCAAATCGAATATATCGAGGGAAAGGCTTTCTCTGACGGCAAGCAGATAGGATAATGAAGAAAACAGCGATGACGACAAAAGACATTTACCTCGCAGGAGGCTGCTTCTGGGGAACGGAACATTACTTCAAACAGATAGAGGGCGTGGTGGAAACGGAAGTAGGCTTCGCCAACGGACACACGGAGAACCCGACATATAAGGAGGTATATACCGACGAGACGGGATATGCAGAGACCGTGCATGTGAAATACGCACCCGATGTGGTAAGCCTCGAATTCCTGCTGCGCATGTTCTTCAAGGCCATAGACCCTACGAGCCTGAACAAGCAGGGCCACGACGAGGGGACCCGCTATCGCACGGGCATCTATTATACCGATGCTGCCGACCTGCTTATTATTAATAAGGTGTACGACGATGAGCAGCAGCACTACGACCAGCCGTTGGTGGTAGAGCGCCAGCCACTGGAGCGTTTCTATACAGCCGAAGAGTATCATCAGGACTACCTCGACAAGAACCCCACCGGCTATTGCCATCTGCCACAGTCGCTCTTTGAGTTTGCAAGACAGGCAAAGGACAAGAAGCTATGAACAAAGACGAGAAGCGACAGTTGCAACGACAGCGGCTGATGGACAACAAAGCCTATCAGACGATGGAAGGTCTGACCCGCTATATGGACCGCTACCACCTGGATGCACTCATCGGAATCATTCCCGGTTGGGGCGACGCCATTGCGCTGCTCAGTGCCGTACCATTCGTCTATTTCTCGGCTCGTGTCATCAAGAGCACGCCGCTGACCCTGGCTGTTCTCAACAATGCCCTTCGCGACGTGCTGATGGGCATGATACCTTTTTTCGTTGGCGACATCATAGACTTCTTTCATCGTGCCAACATTCAGAACATGCAGATGATTCGAGGTTTCGTAGAAGGCGACGAGGCAATCATCAAGCAGGTGAACCGGCGGGCCTGGCAGTCGGCCATCGCCCTTGTTGTCCTGCTTCTACTCATAGCACTAATGATATGGCTGCTCCTCACTTTCGGCAGCTATCTGTACTCATTGGTAGCATCAAAATTACAAATAATCGGGCAATAATGAGTATCTTTTGCTTGCTAATTTAATAAGATTTAGTATGATAGACCAAATTATCGATTACAATAGGGACTTCGTGGCTCAGAAAGGCTACGAGAAGTATCTGACCGATAAGTACCCCGACAAGAAACTGGCGGTGCTCTCATGCATGGACACCCGTCTGACCGAACTGCTTCCTGCTGCTCTCGGTTTGAAGAACGGCGATGCCAAGATTATCAAGAATGCAGGCGGACTGGTCATCTCCGCTTTCGACTCGGCCATGCGCAGCCTGATAGTAGCCATCTATGAGTTGGGCGTGGAGGAAATCATGGTGGTTGCTCACTCCCATTGCGGAGCCTGCCACATGAGTTTCGGCCATTTCCACCACGAGATGATAGCCCGCGGCGTGACAGAAGAAACGCTCGACACCATCCAGAAGTGCGGCATTGACCTGCACCACTGGCTGGAGGGATTCAAGGACACGCCAGAGTCTGTCCGCAAGACCGTTGAGACCATCAAGACCCATCCGCTCGTGCCCAAGGACGTCGTGGTTCGCGGTTTCATTATTGATTCTGAAACAGGAGCATTGGAGGAGATTAAGAGCTGATGGACTTCCTGCCCAAAGACCCGGCTATACTGGTGTCGAGTGTGAACATGCTTCTGCGTGACGAAGAGTTTGACAGCCTCGAATCGCTATGCTATGCCTTCAGCCGAGAGCCGCAGGAGATCAAGGACTACCTGCTCGGCAAAGGCTTCGTATGGAGTGAGCAGCAGAAGCAGTTCCGACCCATAGGCTACGACGCATGATAACCCGTGACAGCATAGAGACGGCATATAGCTTTCTGCATCAGAAGCGGAATGTCTATGTTCATTCTTCGCTCTCGTGGCAGAAGGACGACATCGAGTATGCCATTGCGTCATACGTCGATGATATGAGCCAGGAATTGTATGATTTCATATCCGATAACCGTTCAGACTTTCTCCGTGACCACGGCAGGTTCGAAGAGGATATCACAAAAGCAGTAGAACGATTAGAGAATATGCTATAATGGCAGGGGACAGTCCTAAATCTGAATACTCTTAATCATGTCTATCGCAATCTTCATGCCGCCCATCAGTTCTATCACACGCTCATACTCATCGATGCGCTTCACATTGCCAGTAACCGTCTGATATGAACCACCTGATTTGTGGCTATCGGGCAGGAAGTATTCGATAGCGACGGTGGGATGCTGAGGTAACAGCGGAATGAGCTGCTCCATTTTGCGGTTCAGCTCACTGTTGCCGAAATCGCCCAACTCAGTCCAACTGTCGGTTGTTCTGCCCTCCTCCCTGATGGCAGCATCGTGGCCAGCAACGGCTGCAAAAGGTGCGAACTGAGCGGCTCGGGCCGCCAACGGCATCCGAGGATGCCGCTTCGGCTCGTAGTGAGGCAGATGAATGATGTCGTCGTAATCGTGGGTCATGCCTTGTGTCCTCCTATTTGGTTGTTGCGCTCCTTGGCTGTGGCACCCTCCTCGAAGTTCAGACCGCGGAGGATGGCATTCTTGCCGAAACGCTGCTTGATGGCCAGCTGTGCCTCCTGCATCCGGCGTTCTTTATCGAGTGCAGCCTTCTCTGCCTCCTGCTGACGGGCTAAAGCCTCGTAGTCGGTGAAGAGGTCAAGCTGCTGGGGCCCCTGATGCTCGCTTACTGACGATTCGCTCACCACATGATTGACTGTCAGATTGAGCCTTCGCACCAGCAAGTCTGGGTTGACGATGCTGTCGAACAATTCCGTGACGGCATCAGTGATGAGCCTTGTCGAGGAAGTCTGCCTGTGGAGATTGGCCGTGCCGTGTGCATGCTTGGGCACCAGTCGGCCATAGTAGTCGGTGGTCATCTCGCCATAATATTGGGCACGGATGTCTGGATTTGTTAGGCTCTCGCCAATTCCCGAACTTTGCTCGCCTTCCCGTAGCCTTTCGTAGCCGATGGTCAGCACTATCTGGTCTGTCACCAATCGCTTCGATACAAGTTCCAAAGCCATGCTCTCGGCCATCTCCTGAACCACCACGCGGGCTTTCCTGAAGCTGTAAGCCTCCTGCAGCACCTGTCCGTTGCTGAAGGAGTTGGACTCAGGCCGATAAGCCTTCACCAGGTCCATCGTACAGGGTTCCCACCCCCAGGCATGATCGATGAGCAATTCGGCATTCACGCCGAAGAGCCTGTAGAGCAAGTTCTCGTTCTGAAGAGAGAGTCGAGCCAGCTTGCCCATCGTGTCGATGCCATACACGGCCAGTTTCTCGGCAATACCCCTACCCACTCGCCAGAACTTAGTCAGCGGACGGTAGTCCCACAACTGCTCACGATACGTCTGCTCGTCCAGTTCGGCAATGCGCACGCCGTCTTTGTCGGCAGGAGCCTTCTTGGCCACGATGTCCATCGCCACTTTGCAGAGATACATGTTCGTGCCGATGCCTGCCGTGGCCGTAATGCCCGTCTGGCTCAGCACATCTCGAATCATCTTCATCGCCAGTTCATGGGCAGTCAGCCTGTACGAACCCAGATAGCCCGTCACGTCCATGAACACCTCGTCGATGCTATACACATGGATGTCCTCGGGCGCAATGTATTTCAGGTAGATGCCGTAGATTTTACTGCTCACCTTGATGTAGTGAGCCATGCGGGGAGGAGCGGCGATGTAGTCCACAGCCCAGTCAGGATGCGCCTTCAGTGCTGCGTCTGATGCTGATTTGCCCGTCAGTCTCCGTCCTGGTGCCTTCATCTGCCGCTCGTAGTTCACCTCACGCAGGCGTTGCACGACTTCGAAGAGTCGTGCCCGGCCTCCGATGCCATAGGCCTTCAGCGAGGGAGTCACCGCCAGACAGATGGTCTTCTCCGTACGCGACACATCAGCCACCACGAGGTTGGTGTCCAGCGGGTCAAGTCCCCTGGCCACGCACTCCACTGAGGCATACATCGACTTCAAATCGATGGCTATGTACGTCCGTTTCTTCTCCTCCATCTTATAGACTGTCCTAAAGTTGCTTGCAAAGTTACGAAATCACTATGATACTGATAATGGTTACTATGGTCGTGAAGATACGGAAGCCGCGTTCTGGCAGGAACTTCACCAGGCGAATGCCCACGAATGCACCTATCAGCACGAAGGGAATGGCACAGGCATCAATGGCCAGCGTGGTCAGGTTGATGTTATGCCAGGCAAACAGCTGAAAGGGAAGCTTCAAGAAATTCACACAGAGGAAGAACCAGGCATTGGTGCCTACGAATGCCAGCTTCGGCATACGGGTGATGCCCGTCTTTGACATGCCCACGAAGATGGCCATCAGCGCCAGTACTGCCCACGACCACTCATTCTGTATGTATGCCGAGAAATCAAACATCCTGCTGCTATGCCTGATATCTAAGCTATTTTATGATTTCTTCGATTGTCTTTCGATTCTTGGGCCTTGGCTCGTCAGCTGCATAGCCCAGAGGGACGACCACGGCAGGTTCTTCGTTGGCAGATAGGCCAAAGAGCTGCTTGCACTTCTCTGCATCGAAGTTGCACACCCAACAGGTGGACAGTCCTTGCTCGGTTGCTGCCAGACAAAGATGCTCAACGGCAATGGCAATATCGATGTCGCCATGATGCTTACCGTCTGCCCTCACCCATTCCTCGTCATGCAGAACGGAGGCAATGACGTACATAGGTGCCGTCTTGAACCAGTCGCGGTTATAGCACAGCTGCAACCGCTCCTTGTCCTCTGCCTTGCTGACGATGTGGAAACGCCAAGGCTGTTTGTTCACTGCCGAAGGTGCAAAGCGTACACACTCCAGGATATAGTCAAGTTTCTCTTTCTCCACTTTGAGGGATTTGTATGCCCTGCAACTGTATCTGTTTTTTACAAGTTCTAAGAAGTTCATATCTTTACTCTTTTTATTTAATCCGTTACTGCTCGGCCCTGCCGCTCGGTTTGTCCAAGAACCTCGTAGAAGTGCTCCTTGCCCCAATCAATGAGGGCTAAGAGGACAGGAGTGTCATGGCTTCACGGCTTTTGGAGTCCAGTTCTTGAAGAAGCGCAATACTTTCGCCTGATTGTAGCCCTGCCCCTCCTCCAAGAAGCTGGAATCCTGAATATGGATGACCTCTCCATTCTCATCAAGCACTACGAACACGGGGAATCCGAAACGGCCACAGTTGTCCAGACGCTTCATCAATGCTACAGCCTGCTGCTGTTGTGCCTCACCTCCTGACCGGCGAGGGTTGTAGTTCACATGAATATACTCGAAGTTCTCGCTGACTACCTTGCTGATGGTGGTGTCATTCGTGATGAAGTCAGCGAATCGTAAGCACCAGGGGCACCAGTTGCCGCCCACCTGACAGATAACGAACTTGCCTTCAGACTTTGCTTTCGCTGCCGCCTGGTCTATCTGCTCAATGGGATTAATAGTCTCGTCATATACCTTTTTTAAGCCCTGCGCATCTGCCGTCATTACAAGAATGGCTGCTAACAGCGTAACAAATACTTTCTTCATCGTTCAGTCTTATGGATTTAAAATGATAATATTAGTCCTGATAGAATGTCGCCGTGCCGTTTCTGGCCGTTCTAACATATCTTTCAATCGTTTATGTAATTCTTTGTGCTCATGTCGTAATAGAGAGCCTCCAACTCTTGTAAAGTCAGGTTCTCCACAGAGTGCTCTATGATGCGTATCAGCTCCTCACGCCGATAGTCATCCGATTGTCCGAAACGTCCTGTATATGCCATGCTATTTTACGCTCCAATGATTACCACGAGACTTGGGGGAAAGCGTTATCTCTGCTTGCTGAATCATTTCTTCCAGGCATTAACGACTTCTCCGATATACATTGAGTGGATGCCGGCAGGGAAGTTTGAGTACATTCTCTTGGGCACCTCGCTCTTGAAATACTGAGGGTCGAAAGGTGCTGCATACATGATTCTGCATTCTATCACCATCTCAGCCTCTGTATAAAACGGCGTTCCGTTGGCGGTATAGGCAGTGTGAAGTCCGAGAGCCGTAGCTTTGTCTTCGTCACGTCCGCTTTTCGTTCCCATGTATCTGAGCACCTTGCTGTGCTCCACATCGAAGGCCATCACCGTGAAGTATTCCGCCTTGTCCATGAATTCCTTGGTATAGCGTTTCTCTGCCACATATACGGTCAGGGCAGTACGTCCCCACAATGTTCCGATGCCGCCCCAGCCAATGGTCATGGCATTGCTCTTCTCCTTGTCGCCGGCAGCAAGCAGTTCTGCCTCGTGGAACCATGCGAAGCCATTTTCAGTAAAGTCCTTTCTGACGTCAATCTTCTTAAAGCCGTTCGAAAGCAGGTCTTCGCCGCTTTCTTCCTGAGCCGACATACTGCATGGCAAAACCGCCATAAGGCTTAGGAGGCATGTTACGATAAAACTGTTCTTCATACTGATAGTTTTTTGATATTTGACAAACTGTTCACTCTCTCGGCTGCGTGTACAAACAAGTCAGGCCCTGTTCTCACCAAATCCGATTAAAAGTGGGTCCTCAGCACATTCTTCTGAATAAAAATGAGTAATTTTGTGCACCAAATAAGATGTATATGAATGCAGCTATGACCGAACAGAGCATCACGCATATCTCTCTCGCTTACCTCGCTGTCGTCAACGTGGCGACTTTCTTCGTGTATGGCATTGACAAGCGGCGCTCGACCTCCGGTCGCTTGCCACCAACGGGACGCAAGAAAGCAAAAGAATCCAAGCGGCGCATCCCTGAAGCTACCTTGCTGGAATTGGCAGTCATAGGTGGCAGCATCGGTGCATGGCTGGGAATGAAGACCTACTGCGTGAAGATGGGCAAGGCAAATCTTTTGCAAAACCTTCCGTCATCTGTCATATTTTGGCTCTAAATGATTGAAAATAAGCAATATAACTCAAAAACAAACCATCATTTTCGGTCATATTCGGTCATGTTTCGTCAGCCAAAGCGGCACTTTGACCCACCTCAAGCGGCACTTTAACCCACTTGAAGCGGCACTTCAGCCTACCTAAAGCGGCACTTCAGCCTACCTAAAGCGGCACTTTAACCCTATGAAAGTGCCGTTTTTATCCACTTTTCCCCCAAAAACATGACCGAATATGACCGAAAATGACAGATAATTTTTAGGCTATTTAACTAATACACAGCCGTTTATACGCAAAATATGACAGATGACCGAAGAAATCAAATCCATTGAATTTATGTACAGAAGTCGAGGCTTACCTGATGGCTATCATCACATCATGACTTTTGCCTCTTGCGTTTTGTATCAAAATGGAAGGCGTTTCGATACAAAACGGAAGGCGTTTCCATACAAAACGCTCCCCGTTTTGCCACAAAACGCAACCAGGCATAGACGACTGTCCGAGAAGTCAACACTATGTTTGTCGAAGAACGCAAGAAAACGAAGGCGATGCCAACAAAAATTACTTTGTTTCGCTCGGCTCTGTCGCTTGGCTCAGCCAAGAACTAATCTTCTTTACTCGCTCGGCTTTGCCGCTTGGATCGTCCAAGAACTTTACTGCTTTCTTCCTATCTTCTTATCTCATATTTGGGGGGATTACCCTTGTGGATGAGGTCCATGATTTCGTGGATTTCCTCGTCGGTGAGGTCTTCGTCCCCAACGAATGGGCCGTTGATGAGCGAGCAGTAGCGAGGGTCGGTCAGTCTGCGGATGATGCGGCGACGCTTCAGCCAGTGCCATGCGTCCTCGAAGAACTAGCCGATGCGGGTCCAGAAGATGGTGGTGATGCTGACGTAGATAATTGTGGCGATGAGCAGGATGATGGCTACCCCGAGTAGGATGAGTACTGTAGTCATGCTGCTGTTTTCCTCGTTGGCGGCTTCCCTGTCTTTCGCTGCCATAAAGGCTTCAGCTTCTTGCTGCATGACAACGCCCAGGGTGTCTAAGACTGCTTTGTGGAGGTCGAAATAATACCGAACCTGTGCAGTGTCGAGTAGCGCACTGTACTTTTCGAGCGAGTCATTGTAGGCTCTCTCTTGTCGCTCCAACTTCATCGCGTGTTAACTCACTGGTACCTTTTATATCGGACTACTCAAACCACTTCTGCTTGTAGTGAGGGATGCAGATGCTGCCAGACTCCTCACCATCAGCCCGTTCAATGATGAGATGGTGAGTGGCTATCATATAGTAGATGATATAGGCATGCAGCTGCCCGTGGCCGTCAGTCCAAAGGAGGATAATCCGTCTGTCTTCGTCGGTGTCATCGTCTGTCCATGCTTGATAGTTCACAATATTATCGATGGACTTGCGAATGCGTTGGTGAAGTGAGGCAAAATCTTTCTCTGATGATGGCGCGCGAACAAGACTGGCTCGGGTGGGACAGCGACTGTCTATGCCCGTCCACCAAACATGCCCTTCGTGGTCGTTGCTGAGGAAGAGTGTGTCGATAACCTCCGCACCAGCCTGTGACTGTAAGTTCGAAATTTCTTTCTCCATCAGTTGGACGAG
>CACXYH010000085.1 GCA_902771785.1 uncultured Prevotellaceae bacterium | reverse complement strand
GTTTCTATATTATATTATAATATATTATAATATAATATAGAATTATTAATTCATCGTAACTCAGTTGATTTTCGAAAATCGCAATGGTACGGTGGTACACTGGTACACTGGTACTTTTTAACATTTGAAATAAAAACAAGATAAATGGGGGGAACTGTTGTTTTGCCTTGTTTTTATGTGTAACTTTGCATGGTAGAAAAGTAAGGTAATAGTGCTTCATTCAAACGGCGAACCGCTGCGATTCGGCCGACAAATTGTGACAATTCGTCCGACAAATCGCGGCGGTTCAGCCGACAATAATCGCTGGGGGTGCAGCGCGCGCCTACCTCATTCTCCTTGCGTTCCAGCTGGGCATTGGGTCGCCGGGGTGGCTGAAGTCGACAAGGGTGACGTCGAAGATGAGGAGGCTGTAGCCCGGTATGTTGTCGCTGCCGCTGGCTCCGTAGCCCAGCTGATAGGGAATGTAGATGCGCCAGTAGTCGCCGCGGTGCATGTGCTGCAGGGCGGTGCACCAGCCGCTGATGAGGCTCGACAGCAGGAACTTCACGGTGGCGTTGGTCTTCGAGCTGTAGGCGCCGTAGACGGTGCCGTTGAAGACGTAGCCCTGGGCGTAGGTGGTAGAGGGCAGCAGGCGTCCCTCATAGCTCACGCGCACGGAGTCGTTATAGTAGGGGCTCTCTGTACCCTCGCCGCGCTCAATGATTTTCGCATAGACGAAGTCGGAGGCCTGCTCTACGGGCGTGGTGTTCTTCGAGAAGCTCTTCAGTCGTACCCAGTTGGCGGGGTCGGCTGCGAGCGAGTCGGCGAGCGTGGCGAAAAAGGCTTCGTTGCGCGACTGCCAGTTGCTGAACTCGACGGCGGTCTCGTCGTCGCTCTCGCTGCAGGCAAGGGTCAGCGCGCAGGAGGCGATGAGCAGGGCAGGGGCCAGCAATGCGCGCAGGCATTGCCGCCCTGCGTGCAGGCAGGCTCGCATCGAGTGTTCTTGGGGTTTCTTCATTCTTTTGTGTGATGTTTGTTGGTTCCCCTGCTGGGTGTTACAGCTTCTTCAGCAGCGAGGTGATGCTCACTTTCTCTTCGATGATGGCGTTGAGGTCGGCAATGCTGACGCGCTCCTGCTCCATGGTGTCGCGGAAGCGGAGGGTGACGCAGCCGTCCTGCAGCGTGTCGTGGTCGACGGTGACGCAGTAGGGGGTGCCGATGGCGTCCTGGCGGCGGTAGCGCTTGCCGATGGAGTCTTTCTCGTCGTACTGGCAGGTGAAGTGGAACTTCAGCTGGTCGACGATTTCGCGTGCTTTCTCGGGCAGCCCATCTTTCTTCACGAGCGGCAGCACGGCCAGCTTCACGGGTGCGAGGGCTGCGGGCAGGCGCAAAACGGTGCGCGTCTCGCCATTCTCAAGCTGCTCTTCGCAGAAGGCGTGGCACATGATGGAGAGGAACATGCGGTCGACGCCGATGGAGGTCTCGATGACATACGGCGTGTAGCTCTCGTTGGTCTGCGGGTCGAAGTATTTGATTTGCTTGCCCGAGTACTTCTCGTGCTGCGACAGGTCGAAGTTGGTGCGCGAGTGGATGCCTTCCACCTCCTTGAAGCCGAAGGGCATGCGGAACTCGATGTCGGTGGCGGCGTTGGCGTAGTGGGCCAGCTTGTCGTGGTCGTGGAAGCGGTAGTTCTCGGCTCCGAAGCCCAGGTTCTGGTGCCACTTCATGCGGGTTTCCTTCCACTTGGCAAACCACTCCAGCTCGGTGCCGGGCTTGACGAAGAACTGCATCTCCATCTGCTCGAACTCGCGCATGCGGAAGATGAACTGGCGGGCCACGATCTCATTGCGGAAGGCCTTGCCTATCTGGGCGATGCCGAAGGGAATCTTCATGCGGCCGGTCTTCTGCACGTTGAGGTAGTTGACGAAGATGCCCTGTGCCGTCTCTGGGCGCAGGTAGATTTTCATGGAGCCGTCGGCGGTGGAGCCCATCTCGGTAGAGAACATGAGGTTGAACTGGCGCACGTCGGTCCAGTTCTTCGTGCCGCTGATGGGGTCGACGATTCCCTCGTCGAGGATAATCTGCTTCAGCTCGTCGAGGTCGGGTCTTTGCATGGCGGCGGCGTAGCGCTGGTGCAGGGCGTCGCGCTTCTGCTTCGTCTCGGCCACGCGGGGCGAGGTCTCGAGGTACTTCTGCTCGTCGAAGCTGTCGCCGAAGCGCTTGCGGGCTTTCTCTACTTCCTTCTGTATCTTCTCGTCGTACTTGGCTATCTGGTCTTCTATGAGCACGTCGGCACGATAGCGCTTCTTCGAGTCGCGGTTGTCGATGAGGGGGTCGTTGAAGGCGTCAACGTGTCCGCTGGCCTTCCAGATGGTGGGGTGCATGAAGATGGCCGAGTCGATGCCCACGATGTTCTCATGGAGCATGGTCATGGCCTTCCACCAGTACTGCTTGATGTTGTTCTTCAACTCAACGCCCATCTGACCGTAGTCGTACACGGCGCCCAATCCGTCGTAAATCTCGCTGCTGGGGAACACGAAACCATACTCCTTGCAGTGGCTTACAATCTTCTTAAATACGTCTTCTTGTGCCATAATGATATTTAAATTTGCAAATTTGCGTGCAAAGATACTGCTTTTCTGCGTAATAAGCGCAGATTTGCAACATTATTTAATATTTTACGGCTGGACGGCTCTTGAATATCAAGACTGCGCAGCGGCTTTGAGTACTTCTGAGAGCGTGGGGTGTATGTGCACCATCTGGCTCAGCTGGGCTACGGTGGTGCCTCGGCAGATGAGCACCGAGGCCTCCTGCACGAGGTCGGCGGCATGCGGGCCGTAGACGTGGCAGGCGATGATGCGGTCGCTGGCATCGCTCAGCAGCTTCAGCATGCCCTCGCTCTCGTTCATGGCCAGCGCCTTGCCGTTGGCGCGATAGAAGGCCTTGCGGCAGGTGTAGGCCGTGCCCTGCTCCTTCAGCTGCTCTTCGCTGGGCCCCACGCAGGCGGCTTCAGGATGGGTGAAGATGGCGGCTGGCATCACGCTGAGGTCGCTTTCGCCGGGCTTGCCCAGGATGTGGTCGACGGCCACGACGGCTTGCATCTCGGCAGCATGGGCCAGCATCTGCCGGCCGTTCACGTCGCCGATGGCATAGACCGACGGCACCGTTGGGATGGCGCAGTAGGCATCGACGGCGATGGCACCGTTAGGCGCTGTGCTGATGCCGGCGGCCTCGAGGTTCAGCCCCTCAGTGCGAGGTGCGCGGCCCACGGCCATGAGCACCTGCTCGGCCACGACCGTCTGCTCGTTGCCTTTCTTGTCGGCGAAGGTCACGGCGCCATGGTCGATGGCCTTGACGGCCGACTGCATGCAGAACGTGACGCCACGCTTCTCGAGCGACTTGCGCAGCCGCTTGGCGATGTCGGCGTCGAGGGCAGGCAGACACTCCTTTAGAAACTCTACCACGGTGACCTCGCTGCCGAATGCCGAGAAGATGCTGGCAAACTCCATGCCGATGACGCCGGCACCCACGATGCAGAGCGAACGGGGCAGGCGGTCGAGCTGCAGCAGGTCGCGAGAGTCGAGAATGCTCCCCTCGGCACGCTCCAGGCGCAGCGTCTTCGGACGCGAGCCGGTGGCGATGATGATGTGTGGGGCGGTGTAGGTATCGGCCGTAGGCGTACCGTCGGCAGCAAGCGTGCACACGGTGTGGCTGTCGACAAAGCGCGCTGCCGCACGCACCAGGGTGATGTTAGGGTGGGAGAGCAGCGTGGCAATGCCGTCGCGCAGGGTCTGCACCACCTGCTGCTTGCGGGCCACGACCTGTGCGAAGTCGAGGTCGTAGCTCAGGTTCTGCAGGCCGTAGGTGGCTGCCTCCTTCAGCGTGAGCATCACCTCGGCATTGTGGGCGAACGACTTGGTGGGTATGCACCCTTCGTTGAGGCAGGTGCCTCCAAGGTCTGACGGCTCGAACACCGTCACCTTGAGTCCCTGATGGGCGGCATACTCAGCGGCGCGGTAGCCTCCAGGCCCCGCGCCGATGATGATTAGATCGGATTGATTCATGAGTGTGCTTCTTTCTTTTCATTCTTTCGTTTGCTCGGCCATCAGCGTGCGATAGGTGGTGACGGGGTGCTTGGCGGCCAGCACGTCGTCTACACGGCCGATGGGCGTCAGGTGGGGGGCCGTCTTCACCACGTCGGGCTGGGTCTTGGCCTCCTCGGCTATTGTCCGCATCACGCCGATGAAGCCGTCGAGCGTAGCCTTCGACTCGTTCTCGGTGGGCTCTATCATCAGCGACTCGTGGAACAGCAGGGGGAAGTAGATGGTGGGCGCATGGTAGCCGTAGTCGAGCAGCCGCTTGGCCACGTCCATCGTGGTGACGCCTGTAGACTTGTCCTTCAGCCCGTCGAACACGAACTCGTGGCAGCACAGCCCTTCAATGGGCAGCTCGTAGACGTCCTTCAGCGACTCCTTGATGTAGTTGGCATTGAGCACGGCCAGCGGACCCACCTCTTTGATATGCTCGCGACCCAGCGAGAGGATGTAGGCATAGGCGCGCATCATGACGGCAAAGTTGCCGTGGTAGGGCGACACCGTGGGGAAGAACGCTTCCAGCCCCTTGCGCACGCCTACAGGACCGGCACCAGGCCCGCCGCCGCCATGAGGGGTCGAGAAGGTCTTGTGCAGGTTGATGTGCATCACGTCGAAGCCCATGTCGCCCGGACGGCAGGCGCCCAGCATGGGGTTCAGGTTGGCTCCGTCGTAGTACATCAGACCGCCGCAGTCGTGAATGAGGCGGGCTATCTCAGGGATGTGCACCTCAAAGAGGCCCAGCGTGTTGGGGTTGGTCATCATCATGGCGGCAATGTTGGGGCCTTCCAGTTTAACTAGACGGTCTAGATCATCTAGAGAAACTAGGCCATTGGCATCCGACTTCACCTCGACGATCTCCATTCCGCAGACGGCGGCCGAGGCAGGGTTCGTGCCGTGGGCAGAGTCGGGCACCACCACCTTCCTGCGCTGCAGGTCGCCGCGCGAGCGGTGGTAGTTGTCAATCACCATGAGCCCCGTCAGCTCGCCGTGAGCACCGGCGTAGGGCTTGAAGGTGAAGGCGTGCAGGCCCGTCAGCGCACAGAGCGAACGCTCCAGCAGCGAGCACAGGGCCAGCGCTCCCTTGGCCGTATGCGCAGGCTGGCGTGGATGCAGGTTCTGGAACTGCGGCAGCGCAGCCATCTCTTCGTTGATTTTGGGGTTGTACTTCATGGTGCAGGAGCCCAGCGGATAGAATCCGTTGTCTACACCGAAGTTGTTGGCACTCAGGTTCGTATAGTGGCGAACCACGGTCATCTCGTCGCACTCAGGCAGTGCTGCCTCGTGTGCCCGCTGCATCTCGCGTGGCAGCTCGTAGTGGCCAAAGCGGTTCTTGGGCAGCGAGTAGCCCTTGCGCCCTTTTTCCGAAAGCTCGAAAATCAAATTACCGTATAGCTTATTGTTCATCTTTTCTTTCTTTCAAGTCCTTGTTCTTTCAAAGGGCAGCAATTCTTACCAGGTTGTCTATCTCTTCCTTCGTACGCTTCTCAGTGACGGCCATCAGCAGTCCGTCGTCCTGCTTCACGCCGCCCAGGAAACCAGCCTCGATGAAGCGTTCGTAGAGCGTGTCGATGTCGCCGTCGTAGCGCACGAGAAACTCGTTGAAGAACGGCTTGTCGTAAGCCAGCGAGAAGCGTCCCGTCTTCAGCAGCTCGTCTTTCAGGTAGTGGGCGCCGTCGTAGCTCAGCTGAGCAGCTTCGCGCAGTCCCTCCTTGCCCATGAGCGACAGGTAGACGGTGACGAACAGGGCCATCAGGCTCTGGTTCGAGCAGATGTTTGAGGTGGCCTTCTGCCGCCGTATGTGCTGTTCGCGCGCTTGCAGCGTCAGCACGAAGGCGCGCTGGTCGCGGCTGTCCTTCGTCATGCCCACGATGCGTCCTGGCATCTTGCGGATGAGCTTCTCCGTGCAGCACATGTAGCCCACGTAAGGACCGCCGAACTGCATGGGTATGCCCAGCGACTGCCCGTCGCCTACGGCTACGTCGGCTCCCCATTCGCCAGGCGTCTTCAGCAGCGCCAGGTCGGCGGCTACGCTGCTCATCATGAACAGCGCCTTCTGCTGGTGGCAGCAGTCGGCGAAGCCGCTGTAGTCTTCAACGATGCCATAGCGGTTGGGCTGCTGCACGAGCACGCCGGCCACGCCGCCCTGGCTCAGCTTCTGGGCCATGTCGTCGATACTGGTCACGCCGTCGCAGGCCTCGATGGTCAGCAGCTCTATGCCCTGGTGCAGGGCGTAGGTGTCGAGCACGGCCCTGGTCTCGTCGTTGAGGGTGGCCGATACGAGCACCTTGTTCTGCTTCTTGCCTGCTGCCACGGCCATCATCATGGCCTCTGCGGCAGCGGTGGTGCCATCGTACATCGAAGCGTTCGAGATGTCCATGCCCGTCAGCTCGGCCATCATCGACTGGTATTCGAAGATGTAGTGCAGCGTGCCTTGCGAAATCTCGGCCTGATAGGGCGTGTAGCTGGTCAGGAACTCTGAGCGTGACAGCAGGTAGGGAATGACGGAGGGCGTGTAGTGGTCGTAGACGCCGGCTCCTGCAAAGCACGTGAGCTGACGGTTCTGCGAACCCAGCTGTTCGAAAAGCTGGCGCACTTCGAGCTCGCTCATCTCCGACGGCAGCTCGTAGTCGCCACGGAAACGGATGGACTCAGGAACCTGGGCATAGAGCTCGTCGAGCGTCTTCACCCCGGCTTTCTCGAGCATCGCCTGCAAATCTTCGTCTGTATGCGGAAAATACTTGAAGTTCATACTCTTCTGTGATAGCGACAGCAGCTTTATTTGTTGCAGAATTCTTCGTAGGCCTTGGCATCCATCAGGCGGTCGAGGTCGGCCTTGTCGCTGAGCTCTACCTTGATGATCCAGTTCTCAAACGCATCCTGGTTGATCAGCTCAGGCTGGTCGTCGAGGGCTTCGTTCACCTCGACCACCGTGCCGCTGACGGGCGAAATCAGGTCGGAGGCGGCCTTCACGCTCTCCACGGCTCCAAACTCAGAGCCTGCCTCTACCTCGTCGTCCACATCGGGCATGTCGACGTAAACCACGTTGCCCAGCGCGTGCTGTGCATAGTCGGTGATACCCACGTAACCATAGTCACCTTCTACTCTTACAAATTCGTGCGACTCCGAGTAGTAGAGTCCTTCAATAACTTTTGCCATAATAGTTCTTTATTTAGATTGATTGCATTCTTCTTTTATTTCTTGTAGCTCTTGCTGTAGAACTGCTTCTTCACCACTACGCCAGGGAACACCTTCTTGCGTATTTGAATCTCGACCTCAGTGCCCAGGGCGGCATACTGCGTGTCGATGAGGGCCATGCACACGCTCTTGTCGGTAGAGATGGCATGATAGCCCGTAGTCACCTCGCCAATGGGCTGGCCGTCCTTCAGCACGGCGTAGCCATGACGGGGAATGGCCTTGTCCTTCAGTTCTATGCCCACGAGCTTCTTGACGGGGCCTTCCTGCTTCTGCTTCAGCAGGGCCTCGCGACCGATGAACTCGGGCTTGTCGAACTTGACGAACATCGTCAGGCCTGCCATCACGGGCGTGATGTCCTCCGACAGCTCGTCGCCATAGAGCGGCAGGCCCACCTCGAAGCGCAGCGTGTCGCGACAGCCCAGGCCGCAAGCCTGCACGCCGGCTGCTATCAGCTTGTCCCAGCACTCGCGTATGTAGTCGTGCGAGGCATAGATCTCGAAGCCGTCTTCGCCCGTGTAGCCGGTGCGCGACACGATGACGTCGCCAATGGTCTTCACGGTGTAGAACGTCAGCTCGCTGCACGCCAGTCCCAGCACCCGCTCCACGATGTCTTCCGACTCAGGGCCCTGCACGGCCAGCTGGCCGTAGTAGTCAGAACGGTTCTGCAGGTCGATGTCGAAACCCTCGGCATGTTGCTGCATCCAGGCCCAGTCCTTGTCGATGTTGGCCGCGTTGATGACGAGGAAGAAGTCTTGCTCGCCCATCTTGTAGACCAGCAGGTCGTCGACGGTGCCTCCGTTTTCGTAGCACATCATGCCATAGTATATCTTTCCAACCGGCGCCTGGGCGATGTCGTTGGTGAAGATGTGCTGCACGTAGCGCTCGGCATCCTTGCCGCGAACCGTCACTTCGCCCATGTGCGACACGTCGAACACGCCTGCATGTTCTCTCACGGCCTGATGCTCCTTGGCTATGCCGCTCTGATACAGAAGCGGCATGTCGAAACCGCCAAACTCTACCATCGTAGCATTCAGCAGCACGTGCTTGTCGTGAAGGCACGTATGCTTCACTTTCTTTTCTAATTCTTGCTTGATTGCCATATTATCTGTTTATATTATAATTGATGTATGTTTTTACTTGAGCAGTCTGACGAAGTCCTGCCGCAGATAGCTCTGCTCCAGGTCCTCGATGTCGGCCACCTGCCTGGCTGTCAGCGTCAGCTCGCCTTCGCAGAGCGTTTCGCGTGTGAGCGCCTTGAACTCGGCGAGGCTCAGCTGCGTGTGGTCTTTCAGCAGGGTGATGCGCTGGCGCACGCTTTCTATGCCCTTCTTCTGTAGCTTCTCTCGGCTGGGGGTGATGGCATGGAGCATGTGTTCCATGTTCGTGTCGTAGAGCATCGTGGCGTGTACGATGCTTCGGCCGGGCAGGTGGTAGAAAGCCGTGCCGCTCACCTTCCGGTCGCCTATCATGATGTCGTTGTGGGTGGTGCTGGTGGCTTCGATGCCTGCCTTTCGTAGCACGAGCATGAGCATGTTGACGAAGCGGTTGAAGGTGAACCCAACGTTGTCGCCCGTCGTGACGTACGACAGCATCACGTTGTCCTCGTCGGCATAGACGCAGCCTCCGCCGCTCTTCCGGCGGTACACCTCGATGCCGTGCTCGCGGCAGTATTCCATGTTCACCTCGTTGGCTGCCACCTGATTGCGCCCGAAAATCACGCTTGGTGCCACCTGCCACATGAAGAAGGCCTCTTCCTGCTCCACCAGCTCTCGCGCCACGTATTCCTCCATGGCAAGATAGAACGACAGGCGGTGCCGTTCCTTCTCATTGGGCAGTGCTATATACTTCATTTCTACAGCATGTAGGTTTTCAGGTTAGCTATTACTGCCTGCAAATTTATGAATAAAATATGTAATTGCCAAATAAATGGCCGAAAAAACGTCGGCGAAGGCGAAAACTAATGCTACTATCACATTTGAGTGAAAATAATTGTGAAAAAATTTGGTGGTTTCAGAAAAACTACGTACCTTTGCACCCGCTTACAAGCAATACGATCGGGATTTAGCGCAGTTGGTAGCGCACACGTCTGGGGGGCGCGAGGTCGCTGGTTCGAGTCCAGTAATCCCGACAGAAAGAATCGCTAAGAGGC
>CACXYH010000084.1:362-14952 GCA_902771785.1 uncultured Prevotellaceae bacterium | reverse complement strand
AATTCCGGAGGGCGCATCGCTGCGGCCTCCAGAATCACCCGGGCACTATTTACTAACTTTACTACTCGGCTTTGCCGCTTCGCTTGCGAAGAACTTTACTAACGGTGCGGCTTAGGCGTTATCTCATTGCTACTTTTCCTTTGCGTCCAGATGGTAGGTGAACCTGATGCCGACGTAATGGTGGCGGAAGTCGTGCCACGAGGTGGTCTGCTGGTAGGCCGTCTGCTGGCTCCACCGGCCGTCCTCGTTGTTCAGGATGTCGTTAAGCTCCAGGCCGAGGCGGGCTTTGTTCTTCAGGATTTTCCAGCCGATGGCGGCGTCCCAGACGAGGATGTTGCGGTTCATGCTGCCGACGGTGTAGCCCCGGCTGGTGCGCTCAGTGAGGCTGGTGTAGAAGACGAAGTCGCCGTAGCTGGCCTCGGCACGCAGGCCGTAGTTGTTGTTCCAGTGGGTGGTGTTCTGTTCGGGCGAGGCGGTGTAGCGCAGGCGGTCGGCGCTAATTTCAGTGAAGACGGTGGCCTTGAGCCAGTTGTAGTCGAACGAGAGGTCGAGGCGTTCACGGGGAGTGAGGCTGCTTTGGCAGTTCTCGGTGCGCTGGGATTGCGTAGGCAGGAGCGTAAGGAACCCGTAGCGCTGACTGGCTTTCATACGGAAGTCGCTTTGCAGACGGAAATAGTCGCCGAGGGCCTGGTCGAAGTTCAAGCGGAAGTTCCAGGAACGGCTGCCGCGGACATTCTCAGGCCGGCTGACATAGACGGCGGTCGCAGGGTCGTAGCTGAGGGCGGTCGTGGTCTCGCGGTCGCCGTGAGTGTAGCCGACGGTGGTGCTGAGCGAGGTCTGGCTGCGTGCAAGCACCATGTTGTAGGTCAGGCTCACATCGTGGGTGTGGGTGTTCCGCAGACTGGTGTTGCCCTCGGTGATGAAGAGCGGGTCGGTGAGGTCGCGGTAGCCGATGGTTTGCATGATGTCGGGCTGGCGGGTTGTGAAGCTGTAGTTCAGTTCGAAGCCAGCGGTCTTGTTGAGCTTCCAGGTGGCCCGCAGGGAGGGGTCGATGAAGAGGTGGCGGCGCACGGCAGCTGTGTCGAGCGAGCCCCGCTGGTAGTCCTGGCGCTCGCGCTGCCAGCGGGCCTTGACGCTGGGCATCAGCTGGACGGGCGCCAGGTTGATGGTCTGCGAGAGCTGCAGGCTGTGCTCCATGCGGGTATAGAGGTCGTGGTAGCTGTTGGCTGCATCGGCCACGCCGTCGGTCATGAAGTCGCGGTCGTTCCGGTTGCGGCTGTAGGTCAGCGTGTATTGCGCCTGCACCATCCATTGCTTCGTCAGCCAGCGGGCGTGGTGGGCTTCGGCCGTGGTGGAAAGCTGTGTGGAAGGAGCGGTGTAGGTCTGTTCCAGGTGCGACGAGGTGTAGGCGGTGCTGTGGGCTGTGATGGTGCGGTCGGTCTGGCTGTCGGTTTTCCCGTCTTGGTAGTTCAGGGTGATGCTGGCGCCGAGGGCGCCGTCCTTGACGTAGTGCTCCCAGCCGGCTTTGGTGTTCAGAGTGGTTTTGCGGCCGTCGGTGTGGGAGGTGTTGAGTTGCGATAAAATCGCAACATACGGGACATTGGCGGCGGCAAGGGCTTCCTGCTGGTCGGTGGTCTGGCGGCTGCGGGAGCGGCTGCTGGTGTGCTCAGCACTGGCGCTCAGTGTGAAGGTGTTCAGCGTGTCGCGCGCCCAGCGCAGGTCGGCTTTCACTCGCGGCTCCAGCTGGTGGTCTCGCTGGTAGCGCTCCGAGGTCGAGCGGGTGGCGGCCATGCCGGGGAAGTAGTTTTCGGTCTCCTCGTGTTCGCTCCGCTGGTTGTCGTCGTGGGCCACGCCGCCGGTGACGCTGTAATAGTTCTTCAGGTCGTGCGTGCCCTCCTTGCGCTGCCAGTTGTGCTGATAGCCGGCCGACGCGCCGTGTTCCTTGCCGAAGCCGTTGCCCATGTTGGCCGTGCTCCCGTTCATGTTGCGGCGCCAGTGCTTGTCGACGTTGTTGGCGTTGGCAAAGACCATCACGGGGTCGGTCTTCGACAGGCGGTTCATCAGCAGTTCGCCGTCGTAGTACTTCGTGGTCTGGTAGCCAGCTTTCACGTCGCCATACCAGCGGTCGAGGAAGCGGGGCTTGATGGTCAGGTCGAGCACCATGTCCTGCTTGCCGTCGTCGCGTCCCGTGCGCTCGCTGAACTCCGACTGCTTGTTATAGGCCTTGATCGTCTCTACGGCCTCGGCGGGCAGCTGCGTCACCAAGGCGTCGCCGCCGAAGAGGCTCTCGCCGTCCATCGTGATGCGGATGGGCTTGCCGTTCCACGACATCCTGCCCTGGTCGTCAACCTCCACGCCGGGCAGCTTGCGTATGAGCTCGTCGAGGCGCGCCCCTTCCTGCAGGTGGAACGCTTCGGGGTGGAAGACGATCGTGTCGCCCTTGACGGTGAAGCGCCTGGTGCGGCCCGTCACCTGCACCATCTTCAGCATCTGCGGCGACATCTTCAGCTCTATCGTCCCTATGTCGAGCGTGTCATTGCGGCTGTCGCTGAAGGCCAGCACGGGCTTCGACTTCGAGTAGTAGCCCAGCATGGAGACCTCGATGCTGCCGCGCCCGCTGGCAAAGACGCTGAAGCAGCCCAGCGAGTCAGCTTTCAGGCTGTTGATCATGGTGCCGTAATCGCCGTAGCGCTGTGTCAGCTTCACCGAGGCTTCGGGCAGCGGCTCCTTCGTCTCGGCATCTACCACGCGCCCTTTGACGATGTCGGCCTGAATCGTTGTCTGCTTGCTCACGATGAGGCACAGCAGTAGCAGGATGCGGAGGCTTCCGCATCTGAAGTGTCTGGTTTTCATATTGTTTCTGGTTTTTTAGAAGTTAGCGATGATCTGGTCGAAGGTTACGGCGGGGTCGGTCACGCCGAAGCCTTCTTTCTTCAGTTTCTGCTTGCGGTGCTGCACGGCCGAGACAGAGATGACGTAGATGGCCGAGAGGGCCGTGTTGGAAAGTTGTAGGCGCGCCAGCATACACAGCCGGATGTCCTCCTCGCTGAACTGCGGATAGGCTGCTCGCAGTCGGCTGACGAAGTTGCCGTCGGCGGTGTCGAGGGTCATCTCTATCTCGCGCCAGTTGCGGGCGTTGATGACGGTGCGCTTGCCGGCCGTCGGCTCCAGCATATCGAGGATTTCGCTCTTGTCCATGATGTGTCCGCGCAGCATGGCTATCATGGCGTCCTTCTGCTGTAGACGCTCGGCCAGCTGCTCCGCCTCGCACTGATGGGCGGCCCGCTCAGCCTCGTGGCGGCGCCTGACGTTGCCGAGCCAGTTGCGGAAGACGAGCAGCAGGACGAGCACAGCCAGCATCAGCACGCCGATGACCGCCGTCATCAGCCGCCGCTGCAGCCCTGCCGACTTCTTCACATAGCCCGGTGCCAGATAGGTGTCGCGGTTGACGGTGAAATTCTGCTCTTCCTTCTTCGTCTCGCTTTCATACGATGGCCGCCAGTGCTTCGTGCCATCTTCGTGGTGTTCCTGTTGGACTTCCTCATACATGCCGACAGGCACGGTGACCTCTCCGAAAAGGAAGGTAGACTTAGACGCACTCAAGCTGCACATATAGGAGAAGTCGTCGTGGGGCAGGGCCCAGAGTGAATCCAGACACTGATAGACAGCGTCGGTGACCGCCGGCGACGGGGGCGCGTCGAGCTGCCGGGCCGCGAGGACGGCGGCGTGTTCCAAGGTGCCGAAGTGGTGCAGGTCGAAAGGTGAATGGAGAAGTACGGTGTAGCCATAGTCGTTGAGCATCGTCAGCAGCCAGCGCGGCTGGTCGGGCGACAGGCGGTAGTGCTTCAGCGCCCGGCGCAGGTAGAGTTCGGGCTGGGCCGCACTGTGGAAGGGCATACGATTGAAGAACTTGTCGTAGGCGCGGTAGGCCAGGGCGTGGTCGCCGGTAGTCTCGGCACAGTGGATGGCCAGATGGAAGAACTGAGCGGTCTGCATGGGCAGGATGCTGTCGTTCTGACGGCGGCTGAGCGCAAAGCAGGCGCGCCCGAAGCGGCGCAGGGCGTCCTCGTCGTCGGTTGTGCCGCCGAGGCTCAGCTCTTTATAATAATGGAACACGCGCAGGCGACTGCTGTCATCGGGAGTCAGCACGTCGTCCGACTTCCAGTCGTCCGACTGGCGGTTGAAGTTCCACGTCTCGGCGTCTGACGTCAGGCAGACCGTCGTGTCGGTGTGGCGCAGGTACCATCGCTCTTCGTAGACCATGGCCCGCAGCAGGTCATAGAGCATCTGCGAACTCGTCGTCAGCCGCGTCGTGTCGACCCGCGCCAGCAATGCTGCTGCGCTGTCAGCGTCAGCAAACACCACATTCTCAGCTGCGCGGAGCAAGCGCTTCTGCTGCATGTCGCGCAGACTCCATGCCGTGCCGCCCACAACGGCCAGCACCAGCATGGTGACGATGATTCCAATAGACTTCCTTTTCATGTACTTTGTTCTGTTTTTGTCGCTGCAAAGATACGGCAATTCGGCGACTCCTGCAAGCGAAAGGGATGGAAAATGCCCTTCCACCCTTTTCCTTCTGGCATCCAACGACTTAGTCGCCTCTTTTCCACCTCTTTTCCACCTGTTTTAGTGGAAAAGTAAGTTTAAAAATAGCTGGAGGGCGCATCACTGCGGCCTCCAGCATTTCCCGGGTTTACTATTAATTTACTATTTACTTAACTATTTACTTAACTATTTAGATACTTTACTCTTTGGTTTCTTGTTCAGACGATAGACAATATGGAGCAATGCATAGCGGGGCATGACGTTGGTATAGGTCTCAGTACGTCCCTGGGCATTGAGAGTGCGGGTGACGTTGCTGAGCTGTCCGAGAATGTCGAAGCCGTCGAAAATCATGAGCAACCGGCCTTTCAGGAAGGGACGCGTGAGGCGGGCGTTCCAAACAAGGTCGTTGGTGTTGAGCGCCTCGTCGGCGTAGCCCGTACGGGTGTAGAGGCTGAGGTCGGTTGAGAGGTCGAGCTTCCACGGCAGCTTCATGATGGCTGAGAGGGAGGTGCGGCAGGCGAAGGCATTGAAGTTGTCGAAGTCTGGACGGTCGCTGGTGTAACGATCCCACGCCGGTTGGCAGGTCAGCTCGAAATGATGCTGACCGATGTCGGCCTTGAACTTGGGTGAGAGGGAAAGGGCATAGTTGCGGACGACGGAGCGCTGGGGCTGCAATGACATTGCAGCATACTGGACCGCTTGGGTGGTGGTGCCCACGAGGTCAACGTTCTGCCTGAAGGTAAACTTGAGGGGAATCACGAGGTTCAGCTTCCTGGCCGTGTCGAGGTCGCAGTTGAAGGTGTAGCCGCCGTCGGTGGTCCAGTTGCCGTCGACGTTCTCGGGACGATAGGTGCGCACGCCGGTCAGCGGGTCGTAGACATAGCCCATGGCGACGGCATTATAGGTGGGCTCGTAGCTCCACTCCCATCGATGAAAGCTCCGTTTGCCTCTGTAGGCAAAATAGGTGCCGATGTGTGGGGTGACAGACTTGTGCAGGCGGGTGTTGCCCAAACGGATGTTCATCGGGTCGGTATCGTCGCGCAAGTCAATGCGCTGCTCCAGCTCAGGCAGTTTCTCCTCGACACCCAGTGTCAGGTTGATCTGATGACCGCCTTTGAGGTCGAGATAAGTCCAGCAGCCCATGTTGACGGTGAAGGCCGTGCGGTTGAGGGTGGTGTCGATGCGGCCGCGCTGGTAGTCGAGATGTTGGCTGCGCAGGTCGATGTTGCCATCGAGTAGCGTCCATATCTGTCCGTAGCTTTTCTTGTCGAACTTATAGCCGAGGTTGATGTCCAGCTTATGACGGTCTTCGGTGGAGCGGCTGTCGAAGCTGTTGCGGCTGTCCATCACCTGCTCGTATTCGCTGACGGAAGGCAGGTCGTCGATGCTGCCGGGCTGGCGGTCGAGACGGTCGAGCAGATAGAGCGACGAGCGATGGTGCTGCCATTGGTGTGTGAAATAATAGGTGGTGTAAAACGACCGCCAGCCCGCTCCCAAAGGGATGTTGTAGCCTACTCTGAGCTGTGCGAGTCCGTCGCGGTGGGGATGGTTGTCATGGTATTGGTGATTGTAGGTGGGGGGCTGCAACGATGTTGCAGCATACTCGACGGTCTGGCGGTTGAAGAGATGCTCGTCGCGGTCAGTGTAGTTGATGCTTGCGCCGAGGCGAATGTTCTCGTTGGAGTGGGGAATCTTAATGGTGGCGCCGGCGTTGAGCGTGCCTTCCCATGCGTGTCCGTTGCCGACGCCCTGCCGCAGGATGCGGTTGACCAGCGTGTCGCGCAGGTTGAGGCGTGACGACGTGGGGCTGTAGAGCTGGTCGAGCAGCTGGCGGCTGACGTCGGCTACGGGCGCGTTGAAGGTGGCCGATGCCAGGTCGGAGCTATGGTCGAAGCGGTGGTAGTTGAAGTTGGGCGAGAAGGTCCAGCGAACGGCTTTTCCGTTGCGGATATAATCCAGACTGGAGGAGAGCCGCAGGTCTTCGTTGCGGCGGCTGCTGAAACTGTGGTCGTAGGTATCGCCCGTCGGCAGGTAGTTCTGTCGCACGGTGCGCATCTCGCCCTCCGTGTGCTGGTGGTTGACGGCGGCACTACTGTAGATTTCCCACCGCTTGTTGCGGTCGCTGACGTTGAAGTGCAGGTCGGCCCTCTCCGTGCGGCGCAGGTTGTTGGTCGAGCCGCGCTGCCAGCTGTCGTTGTCTCCCGGTCGGCTGTCATCGTCCAGATTGTTGGCATTGGCCGAGATGCCCAGCCGCGAGAAGTCGGTGTGGCGCATGGCGAAGAGGCGGGCGAGATAGCGATTGCCGGTGCCTGCTCCTGCCTCCGCGTTGGCTATCCATCCTATCATGTACTCCTTCTTCAGCCGCACGTCGATGACATAGCGCTGCGAGTGTTCGTCTTTGATGCCCAGCCATTCGTTCTCGTCGGTCTGCTTGTTGTAGATGGCGATGTCCTTTACCGTATAGGCGGGCAGGTTTTCAAGCATCAGCTTGCGGTCGCGGCTGAAGAACTGCTTGCCGTTGAGCAGCAGGTCGTCGACGAACTTGCCGTTGTGGTAAATGCGCCCGTCGCGCTTCAGCTCCACGCCCGGTAGCTGACCGATGAGGGCGTCGAGCATCGACCCCTCGGCCAGGATGAAGGCATCGGCATTATATATTAAGGTGTCGCCACGGTAGTAGAACTTCACCTTCGAGGCCGTAACCACCACCTCCTGTAGCATGGTGGACTGCGGTGCCAAGTAGAACGGTGGCAGTCCCCGCTCGTGCTCGCGCCTGCCGATGCGCTCCAGCTTGTAGTCCACGTATGTAGTCTTGAAACCGACATGGCTGATGCGGAAGATATACTTAGCGGGCATTGCCGGCACCTCGAAAGCGAACTCACTGGTCTCCCAGTCATACCCTTCAGCATACCAGTGCTGGCGAGCTTCCTTCTGTGCGATGACGGTACTGTCGGCACTGAGCAGCGTCACGTTAGCACCGATGAGGGGCTTATGGGCACGGATGTCCTGCACCTCGCCTTTTAGCGCCAACCGGCGTACCGCCTCCCCCTTTTTGTACTGCACATTGATGCGCTTTCCGTGTACCTTCACTTTCACGGGCAGGCCCTTGCACACCTTGCGGACGGCATTCACGGCATTGAGGCCGTCAGTCTTTTCCGCCGTGTACAGGCTGTCGAGGCCGTTGCTCTCGATATTGATAGCGTATTCCGACTGCCTCTGTTCGATGGTCTTCAAGGCAGAGATAAGTGGGATGGCATTCTGTGCTACGACAATCTGCGCTACCCAGAACAAGGCTATGATGATGATTTGTCTCTTCATGTTCCTGTCATTTCTTCTTCGGATTCTTATTCCAATGATACACCAGATGCAGCATGACGTAGTGCGGCAGGGAGCGATACCAGGTTACGATGCGTCCCTGTGCGTTGATGTCGTACTGTGTGGAGGACAGCTGGTGCAGCAGGTCGAAGGCTTCGATGCGGGCGATGAGCTTGCCCTTGAACAGGGGTTGGCTGACGGAGGCGTTCAGCACGAAGTCGTCGGTGTTCAGTTCGCTGCTGCCATAGCCGCGACGGCTGTACATAGTACCATCGGCTGCAAAGGAAGTCTTGGTTGCCGACAGCGTGTAGTAGCCTTCTAAGCCATAGTGGTATTCGAGGGCGCTGAGGGTAGAAAGATTCTGCATATTGCCCTCGCTGCGCCGCCAGTTGATGTAGCCCACGGCACGGATGTTGAGGCTTTTGCGGTTGAATCGGATGTTGGCGCCACTGTTGAGTCCGAGGGTGTTCACGGTGTTGACGCGGCTCTCCGTATAACCCTCCAGCATGGCGTGGTCCTTGGAGTGATCCCACAGGGCACCTGCGCTGGCGTGCCATGTCCAGTAGCGCTTCTCGCCGATATTTTGGTCAGTGCTGAACATGACTAAGGCTCCACAGGCTCCACTGACGTTCATCGGTTTGTAGGTATAGACGCCAGTGGCAGGGTTGTAGGTCAACGACTGCGCCACGTCGCGGTGGTGGTAGTTAAAGGAGGCAGAGAGGTGATACATCGCTTTGTTCCGCCCCGCGTGGTCGTAGTACTCGGCACTGACTTTGGTGACAGCCGAGGGTTTCAGGTCGGGATTGCCGAGCTTGACGATGAGCGGGTGGCTATTATCGTAGATGTTGATGCGATCCATCAAGAGGGTGCGCTCCTGATGAAATTCGGTATGGAACCTAACGTCGCGCAGTCCGCCTTTCCACACGTTGCGGTAGTCAAAGTTGAAGTTTGGCACAAACACGGTCTGGCGGGCCAACGTGTCGAGCACACCACGCTTATAGTGTAGCCGCTCATATTGCACGGGCAGGCGCAAATAGAGCTGCCACGGCGCATAGTCCACCTTCATGTGAAAGTCAGGGTGCGTATAGTAGGCTTTCTTCACTAGCATGACGACGAGGTTGTTGGTCCAGTCAAAGCCTCGGCTGTCGTAGGAGTTCCTTGGGTCGGTGATGGCCGTAAGGGCATCTATCTGCGAGGGGAGCAGCAGTGTGTCAGGATGATAGAGGTAATCGCGGTTGTGCTGACTGCGGATGTCGAAGAAGTCGGTGAGGTTGACGTAGAAGTCCTTGGCTATCTCTTTGGCACTGCCCACATGTGCCACGCCCCACGTGCTGCGGTTGAAGAGGTCGTTGGTATTGTGCTGGGTTTGGCTCGACGGGGGAACCCGTAGAACGAAATGTTTTGTTTCTTCTCTTTGTTGATGTTGAACGAACCCTGTACCTCTACATAGCCGCTCCAGGCTTTGCCCTCGCTCATTCCGACGGTGCGCTGCGAAACGGTCAACGAGTCGTTCCATTCGTCGAAGGCAGTGTTGAACGAGCCGTCACGTTTGGCATAGTCGAAATGGGCAACGGCATACAGATACATCGGTTTGGTCAGCGTGAAGGCGTTGTTCAGCGTCAGTTTCCGGTTGCCCGTGTGGTGGAACGATTCCGAAAGTGATGTAGGCTTTAGGCCTTCGAGAAACCGTTCCCGGCGCTGGTTCATGGTCTGCTCGTCGGCGGAAGAAGCGTAGTCTGCCCGCAGCGTCTCTTTTATGATGTCGCCCGCGGAGTGGTAGTTGATTTCCGCCCCTACGCTGCGCGTCGTGGTCAGCGACTGAGGCTGGCGGGCCGGGCTCCACTGGCCCGACTGCCCGATGTGGCGCTGCTCGTTCACGTTGTTGGCATTGCCCACCATGGTCAGTCGCAGCCGGTCGGTGAAGCCGAGGAGGAAGCCACGCCCCAGCCACCGGTCGTGGGTGCCGGCGGCCCCTTCCACATTACCGATATAGCCTTGATTGTATTCGTTTTTCAGGTTCACGTCCATCACGTAGCGGCGCGGCTCTACATCGTAGCCCAAGGCAAAGCTTCTGTCTGTCTGCTTCTCATAGACCTTCAGATTCTTCACCGTGTAGTAGGGCAGATTCTCCATCAGCACCTTTTTATTGCCGCCGAAGAACGTGCGCGAGCCAAGCAGCAGTTCGTCTACCTTGCGTCCGTTGACGAATATCTCGCCTTGGTCGTTCATCGTCACCCCCGGCAGCTGGCGTATCAAGTCGTCGAGCATCGAGCCTTCGGGCAGGTTGAAGGCCGTGGCATCGTAGACCAGTGTGTCGCCTCGCCAGAAGAACTTTACCCTGGTGGCCGTCACCACCACCTCCTTCAGGTTGATGTTCCTCATCTTGTGCATCTTTAGCGTAGGCACATGTACGTCCTCTTTAGCCGTGGCCGCAACGCTCACCCGCTGCCACTTGTCGTCGTAGCCCTTCAGCCGGGCCCGCACCAAGTACTCACGGCCCGGTCGCACCGGCGCAACGAACTGTGCCATCACGAGGCGCTTGGTGCCATTGTAGAAACGCAGCATAGATGCTGAGTCTACAACCACCGCGCTGTCCGTCGTGAATACCGACACCCGTGCGTCGGGCAACGGCATCTTCAGGAATCCGTCTTCCACCGGTCCCACGAGGCTTACCTTTTCCACGGCAGGCCGCCAGCTCCGCTTGGCCTGAACGGTGATAAGGCGTCCCTGCTGTTTCACCTTGACGGGCAGCTTCTTGCAGACCATTCTCACAGCTTCGGGCACGGTGAGGTTTCTCACCTTAGCGGAGGTTTGCAGCTTATCGAGACCGTCAGAGAGGATGGTGATGGTGTACTCCTGCTGTCCCAGCTCAATAGTGCGCAGGGCCTCGGTGAGCACGGTATTGTGGAAATCGTGGCTGACCTGTGCTCGTGCGCCGCTAAATGACAGATATAAAAGAAGAAATAAGAGTAGCCGTTTCATATACTCTCTTTATCTTCGGTGGTCTCTACAAAGATGGTATCGCGCTGCAAGGTCAGGCTGAGTCCGTCGAACAGGTTCAGACCGTCGATGAAGTCGGAGAGGGGCATGTCAGGGTCCCATGTCATGATGAACTTCATGCCTTTGGCCTCCTCGTCGCGGAAGCTGACGGCCTTGCCGTAGTGGGCCGAGACGACGGTGAGGATGCTGTCGAGGCGCACGTCGTCGAAACGGACGGACGACTCTTCCCCGCCACTCCGAGGGAGGGGAGTGGAGACCTGTGCCGATTGGGGCGAATCCGTATGGGAAGATATGATACGTGGAATGATTGCCCAAGCCAGTCCACAAAACAGGACTGCACCGAGAAAGACGGCGGCAATTCGGAATCTCTGCCCCAGCTGTAGCCACTTCGCGCTCAAGGGCTTTTGCTGAGGCTTTTGGTAAAGCTTCTTGCAGTCGGCCATCACGTCGTAGGCCTTTCGCACTTCTTCGTCCGAGAGCAGTTCCTGCAACTGTGCCTCGGTCATGGCTTCCGGCTCGTCCATCAGCCGCAGCAGCTTCAAAAGTTTGTCGTTCGTCTCCATGTCGTTAATAGTTGAAATGGTTTTTGATTCGTGTTATCGCAGCAACAAGATGCTTATACACCGCCACCTCGCTGATGCCCAGCTCGGCAGCTATCTCACGATACTTCAGTTCCTCGCCGAAGCGGAGTTGGAACACGCGACGCTGAGCCTCGGTCAGTCCTGTCCGGATGAAAGCCTGCAGACGGTCGAGCCGCTCCTTCTCCTCATCTTCTGTTGCCGTGGGTTGGTCGAGGGCATAGAGATGCGTCACCCGCTCCGTCAGCGTCTTGCGGGCAAGTACGTTTCGACAGCGGTTGCGCACGCTCTCACAGAGGTAAGCCAGTTCGCGACCAGTCTCTACCTCGGGCAAGCGTCTCAGCAGCTCGGCAAAGACTTCACTCACCACGTCCTCCGCTTCGGCGTCGTCGTAAAGCATGGCACGAGCCTCGGCCAGCAGTCGGCCATGGTGTTGTCGGAACAGTTTCTCCAGTGTGCTCTGATTCATCTTTCGTTGCTTGCGTTTTATCTAAGAGACAAACGAATGCTTCGTTTTCCTAACCTACATAACGCAAAAAGGCTTTTATTTATTTTTCAGCTGTCGTTGCGTTTTGTATCAAAACGGGGGGCGTTTTGTATGGAAACGGAATGCGTTTTGTATCAAAACGGAATGCGTTTTGGCCCAAATCGCCTTATATACTCCTTCCTCGACCCGTTAGTTCGTCGGTCACGAACCGGCAGCAGGAGGCTCACGACCCGTTAGTTCGTCGGTCACGAACCGGCAGCAGGAGGGCCACGAACCGGCAGTAGGAGACCGACGAACTAACGGGTCGAGACCTGCGTAGTTCAACGAAGAAGAAGAAAAGGACATTCAGACGTGCCAACATTTATGGTTCGACAGAGAGATGATTACCTGTGATAATGCTGGATTTAGTCAGAATACACTTGTATTTATGTTAAAAAAGCTGCTGAAATATTTCTTTCTTGGCAAAATGTTTTGATGTTTGACAAAAAAGATATAATTTTGCAACGGCAAACAGAGATATGACAGCAACGGAAGCTATATTGAATTACGCAGTGGCACAAGGTGGTACCTTCCATCGGAAGGACCTGTTGCGTGAAGTTGCCCGCCAGCAGACGGGTATCAAGGACAGTGCTATTACCCTCCAGATTAACCGGATGCTTGCATCAGGCTCGCTTCGCAGGGTAGGTCATGGCGTGTATGAATTGGCTCATGACAGTCTGCCAGAATTCGTATATCAGCCATCAGAGACAGAAAAAAACATCTATTTGAGTCTAAAACAGAAGTTTCCACTCCTTGATATATGTATTTGGAGTCCACGGGTGCTTGCTTCGTTCATGCTCCATGTGCCAGACATCGGCTATGTTTTCGTTGATGTGGAGAAAGATGGTATGGAGACGGTATTCCATGCATTTCAGGAAATGGAGCTTGGCAGAAACATCCTACTGTCACCGTCACCCATAGACTGCGACCGCTATCTGACGGGTACTGATGCCATCGTGGTACGTCAGTTGATAGGTCAGTCGCCATTGACCATCGTGAATGGCTGCCAAGTACCACGTATAGAGAAAATCCTTGTGGATGCCATTGGCGACAACGAACTGCAGTTCGCCAGCGGTTCCGAAATATATAATATATATGAGTATGCGCGTGAGAGGAATCATGTCAACATGAGCAAACTGATGAGATATGCCTCTCGCCGCAACAGGAAAGAGAAAGTAGAACATATCATATACACGATAGACCATGATCAATCCCAAGAGTAGAAGCCTTGAATGGATAACCGAAGCCGCCCGCCAAATAGGTGTCCGCGACATTGCATTGGTAGAAAAGACCATCCGTGCCTTTTCTCTGCTTGAGGCACTGACTCGCTCTGGCTGTCCCTTCATCTTCAAAGGTGGCAGTTCGCTGATGCTCCACCTGAACACCAGCAAACGATTGTCAATAGACATTGACATCATCTGTCCTCCAGGAACCATCATAGAGGACTATCTTAGCCAGTATGCCGAAGAATACAGCTTCGGCAAAGTGGAACTCGTAGAGCGCATCTCGCGCACAGATGTACCGAAGCAACACGCCAAGTTCTACTACGAAGTGAGCTATCCCGGTAATGGTGGACAGGACAAGATACTGCTTGACGTGCTCTTCGAGGAAACGTACTATTCCCAGATTGTGTCGCTACCCATACAGAGTCCGCTACTGGTGACCGACGAGCCGCTTGTCATGGTTAGTCTGCCGAGTCATGAAGATTTGTTGGGCGACAAACTGACGGCTTTCGCTCCACACACGACGGGCATTCCATTCTTCAAGGGCCATAAGAAATGTACGATGGAGATTATCAAGCAGCTCTATGACGTAGCCTCGCTATTTGACATCACGGACGACCTGACCATCACCCGCCAGACCTTCATGAAGTTTGCCATGGTGGAACTGCAATATCGCAACTTGCCATCAGATGACATTCAACAGGTGCTTGACGACATCTACCAGACAGCCATCACCATCTGTATGCGCGGTTTGGCGAATCCGGAGGAATACAAACTCCTGCAAGATGGCATTAGCCGTATAGGCAATTTCATTCACAGCGAGAAGTACACCTTGGATTCTGCCATCATCAATGCAGCCAAAGTGGCTTACCTCAGCCGACTTTTGGAGAATGGAATTAACGAGATACGACACTATACACCTGACGATATAGGTATGTTGGCATCACAGGCTCTTCAACTCCCTATGCCTACCAAACTCAACAAACTTAAAAAGACACAACACATCCCGAGGCATTCTTCTATCTAAACGAGATTCAACGAATGGGATAGGGCGAGGGCGGTTCTGAGCCGTGTTTTAATGATGGAGCTTCCCCGTGGGTGGGAAAATGAACCGCTATGGCAATAGACACAATTATACAAGACGGGCGAGGATGGGAAACAGCACATCCTCGCCCGATTTGAATGGAATAATAGCCCCAAAAATAAAAAAATTGAGTTTGAACCAGAAAATAATCGCTTTTCTGCTTTACATTTTCTTCGTCTGAACTGTATTATAAGTGTATGACACGAAAAGATGTTGAAAGTCTGTTCAAGACACACTACACGCAGATGTATCATCTGGCACTCACGTTGCTCTTCGATGAGGCGGAGAGCAAGGACGTGGTGAGCGAGGTGTTCGCCAGTCT
>CACXYH010000084.1:0-355 GCA_902771785.1 uncultured Prevotellaceae bacterium | reverse complement strand
CAAGGTGGTGATAAGAGCAGACAAGGCAAAAGCATTCCTCTTGGCGAGTGTGCATCATCGCTGTCTGAATGTGCTGCAGCACAAACAGGTGCAAGAACGATTTGCACGCCTGCTTACCGAGGATGCTGATACACTTATTAGCGACAATACAGCGGAAGAGCAAATGCAGATGGAAGAACTGATGCGCTACGTGAGGGAGAACCTGTCACCGATGGAGCAGAATATCTTCCGACTGCGCTACCTACGAGAAATGACCTGCCAGGAAGTGGCCGAAGCGCTGATCGTCAGCCGCCAGACCGTCCACACCCACCTGAAGCAGTCTGTGGAAAAAATAAGAAAGTATTTCAATTCAAAC
>CACXYH010000083.1 GCA_902771785.1 uncultured Prevotellaceae bacterium | reverse complement strand
AACATCTCTTGAGAGTGGGTGCTGATGGATTCGAACCACCGAAGTCGAAAGACAGCAGATTTACAGTCTGCCCCATTTGGCCACTCTGGAAAACACCCATGTCTTTTGTTCTTACGAACCATACCCAACTTTTTCGAGCATCCAGCTTTTGTCTGTGCTTCTTGAGCCTCTTGTCGGATTCGAACCAACGACCCCGAGATTACAAATCACGTGCTCTGGCCAACTGAGCTAAAGAGGCTTCTTTAAGCAGCCGTATCCAAGCGTCAGATTTACGACCTGTTGGAAAACGGCTGCAAAGTTAGGCATTATTTTTGAATTACCAAAACTTTTCGGGATTTTTTTTAGTAATTTCTCAATTTTTCCTTGAATTTCTGCAATTGTGTCCTCATTGAGTCCACGCACAAGTCAATACTTTCCTCAAATGTGTCGCTCACCTTCTCCACGTGAAGTGTGTTTCCCGGCACTGCTACAGAGAGGCTTGCCTCCTTGTTTTGAGCCGTTGCAGGTTTGACGACCTTTAGTTGCACCTCTACTTTCTGAATATCTTCGTATGATTTTTCTAACTTGGCGACCTTCTTTTCGATGAACGCCTCTAACTTCTCGGTAGCGTCGAAGTGAATCGACTGAATCTTAATTTCCATAGTTACCTCCTATTATTTATTAAGTTAAACTATAAGGTTACGCCCTTGGGTGGGCTTCTTCGTAAACTCGTTTTAGCTGTTCGAACGTTGTATGCGTATATATCTCTGTTGTCTTGAGGCTTTCATGCCCCAGCAGTTTCTGTACGCTTTCCAGTCCGGCGCCGTTATTCAGCATGGCCGTTGCGAAAGAGTGTCTCAGCACGTGCGGCGAGCGTTTCTTCAGGTTGGTCACCATACTAAGATGTTTTTTCACCAGCTCGTATACCTGCTGCGCCGTCATGCGCTCTCCCTTATCGTTGAGCAGCAGTGCTCCGCCGGCAGGGCGTTGGCCCATCTTTTCGTCCCTGAGCTTCATATAGCATTGCAGTTGCTCTGCCATTTCATCTCCAAAGGGCACGATACGCTGCTTGTTGCGCTTGCCTGTGACCTTCAACCGTCGGGCTGTCAGATCCACGTCGTCATCGTTCAGCCCCACAAGCTCAGCCCGTCGGAGTCCAGCCTCATAGAACAATATAAATATAGTACGCGCGCGTACATCTATATATCCTTCTCCCCCAACCTCTTCGTCGAGCAAGACGTTCATCTCTTTCTCGGTGACGAATTGCGGTATCGGCTTACTGTTTTTCGGACCTCTCACTCTGTGAGCAGGGTCATGGCCGACCAGTCCACGCTTCAGTGCGAAACGAAAGAAGGAGCGCAGAGCGCTCAACTTCTTGTTAATCGTCGTCGCCTGTTGCCCTTCGTCCATCATGCTCTCCACCCAGTTACGTATCACGTCACTGTCAATGGTGCCCCATGTGAACTGTGCATCCTCGCCACTAAAGTACGCTTCAAACTCCCGAAGAGCTGTCTCGTATGTCAGTACTGTCAGCGGACTCATGTTCCGCTCCAGTTGTAAGTAGCTGAGAAACTGGTCAATCATCGGCATCCTCTATCGCATGTTTGCGATTTCGGCACGAATTTACGGAAAATTATCGAAACTACCAAATTTTCCGAAGGAAAAATACTATTTACTCCTCCGTAGCGCGAAGTTTCTGTACGTAGATGGCATGTTCCATCTTCAGGCGCTTCAGAACAGAGGGCTTGTTGAACTGCTGGCGTGAGCGGAGTTCCTTCACCACACCTGTCTTCTCAAACTTTCTCTTAAACTTCTTGAGGGCCCTTTCGATGTTCTCGCCTTCTTTTACTGGTACAATAATCATTTGCTTTTTGTTTTAAATTGGTTAAAATGTTAGACATTACACGCTTTTCGCACGCAGCGCGCACGAATTGCGGGTGCAAAGGTACAACATATTTGCCAAATAGCCAAACTTTTACGTGATTTTTTAATACACTTGCTTCATTTCCAGATACCGGTTGATGACATCGACGGAAAGGGCATCCGGTGTAGTGAGCAGGGCCTGAATGCCGTGCTGGCGCAGCAACTGCACAATAAGTCGTTGCTCGTAGGAGAACTTTTCGGCCACCACGTGCTGATAGTAATCCTCCATCGAGACGGCAGGCGTGGCGATATAGTCGCGCTGCTCTGCATCTTCGAAGAACACGATGAGCAGGCGATGGCGCCGGGCCAGCTGCACGAGGAACGCCATCTGCCTTCGGAGCGAGGCCAATGTCGGGAACGAGGTATAGAGAATGAGCAGCGAACGACGACTCAGATGGCGGTTCAGACCAACGAGCAGCGACGAGAAGTCGCTTTCCGAGAAGTCCGTCTGCTCTGCGTAGAGCGTTTCCTGCAGC
The DNA here is from genome assembly GCA_902771785.1 of uncultured Prevotellaceae bacterium. Classification (GTDB taxonomy): domain Bacteria; phylum Bacteroidota; class Bacteroidia; order Bacteroidales; family Bacteroidaceae; genus Prevotella. Next base: position 16,798 of record CACXYH010000083.1, on the reverse strand, counting down.
ATCTGCATGCAGCCTGTGTGGCGCGAGGCGGGCACGAAAGTACGGAAGTCGGCGTCAAAAGTAGCCAGTCCGGCACGGTCTTCCTTATGGATAGCCACATAGCTGAGCACGAGCGACGCATTGATGGCATAGTCCAGGAGCGTCATGCCCCGATGCGCTTGCTGCATCATGCGCCCCTTGTCAATCACATTATACACCTGCTGTGAGCGTTCCTCCTGATACACATTGGTCATCAGCTGATGCCGCCGGGCCGTGGCGCGCCAGTTGATGGTCCGGAAGTCGTCGCCCACTACATAGTCCTTGATTTGCTCAAAGTCGGTGTTATGTCCCGGCCGGCGTATGCGCTTGATGCCCTGCTCCGTGAGGTTCTGGCTATGTGCCAGCAACTCATACTGGCGCAGCATCAGGTAGCTGGGGTACACCTTCACGTCCTTTGGCTCGCATAGCGTGTAGCGACGCTGAAGCAGATGCAGCGGCGAACTCACGAAGACGCGCACGCGTCCGAAGCCATAGACGCCCCGATGCACAGGCCTCAGCTGATAGCGAATGATGCGACTGCCCTGCTTGGGCAGAACGGCACGGAAGCAGACGTCACGCCGCTGAAACACAAAGGGAATCTCGTCAATCACCTCCACGTCGACGGCGAAGCCATAGCTGCTCTCCAACCTGATGCTCACCGGATTGTCGTCGCCGTTGGAAAACCGTTCGTTCATCGTCCGCTCTGCCGTCATGGCCTTGCGCCCCCAAAGCAGCACGGCGTCGGCAGCTACCAGCAGCACCATTGCCAGCAACAGCCATCGACCCACGCTGAAGAGCAGCGGCACGGCAAAGCCCAGACCGATGGTCAGGATGACGACCATCATGAGCAGATAGAAGCGACGGTTAATAAACATAACGTTCCAACTTAAAGCCTTCCATTACTTTGGCACTTCCACCTTGTCCAGCAGGCGGGCAACGGCCTTCTGGGGCGTCATGCCCTCCATCTCGGCCTCGGCCGTGAGGATGATTCGATGCTGAAGCACGCTGGGTGCCACGAAGCGCACGTCTTCGGGTATCAGGAAGTCGCGTCCCTGCAGCAGCGCATAAGCCTTCGATGCCTGTAGCAGCGCCACCGATGCTCGCGGAGAAGCCCCCAGGAAAAGCACCTTGCTCTGGCGCGTCTGCAGCACAATCGATGCGATGTAGCGCAGCAAGGCGGGGTCTACAAACACCTGCTTGAGCATGGCGCGCAGCTCCAGCAGGTCGTCGCGCGTCAGCACAGGCTTCACCTGGTCGAGGTTCATGGTGAAGGTCTCCTGATGATGGCGGTTCAGTATCTCCACCTCCTCATCGAGCGTAGGATAGCCCACGACGATCTTCATCATGAAGCGGTCGGTCTGTGCCTCCGGCAGCTTGTAGGTACCCTCCTGCTCCACCGGGTTCTGCGTCGCCATGATGGTGTAGAGCGGTCCCATGGCGTGGGTCGTTCCGTCGACGGTCACCTGGCGTTCCTCCATCACTTCGAAGAGGGCAGCCTGCGTCTTGGCGGGTGCGCGGTTGATTTCGTCCACCAGCACGATGTCGGCAAACACCGGCCCTGCATGAAAGTCGAACTGCGAGGTCTGCATGTTGAACACGTTCGTGCCGAGCACGTCGCTGGGCATCAGGTCGGGCGTGAACTGCACGCGGCTGAACCTTGCGTCGATCAGACGGGCCAGCAGTCGGGCCATGAGTGTCTTGGCCACGCCCGGCACGCCCTCTATGAGCACGTGTCCATTGGCCAGGATGGCCGTCAGCAGCAGGTCTACCACCTCCGTCTGTCCTACAATGACCTGTCCGATGTGGGTCCTCAGTTCGTCGATGCGCTCCGTGAAGCGCGTCAGGTCAGTTCTGGGTTCGTTCGTTTCTTGCATATTCTTATAGTTTGTTGATGATTTCGTTCAGTTGGTCTATCCAGTATTTCAGCTCCTCTTCGGTCAGTCCCTCCTGTCTTTCGGCCACCCTGCGCACCTCCATGAACGCCTCGTTCTCGTCAGGGTCGGTGCCCGTGCGCCGTCTTATTTCCTCCGCAGCATACGTCACTTTCATGCGCAGCAGGTCGCGGTTGCTGTTCTGCTGGTAGTAGAGCGTTCCTATCAGGCGCACGAAGTCCATGTTGTGGTTCTCTGGCGCCGTGACCACGGGGATGACGCGCTGCCGGCGGCGGGCCGTGAACACCACGAAGAGCAATACCGTGAGCAGCGTCAGGTTCAGCGCCCAGCGCAGGGGCGGGCGTTCCAGCAGCAGGTAGAAGGGCGACTCCTGCTGGCTGGCCTTCGGCGTGAGCAGCGCTTCGGTGCGAATGACGGGGCGGTCTTTCAGCAATCCCAGCAGGCGGGTGGCATGGCGGCGAGTCTCGTCGTTGAGCATGGCATAGTTGGTCAGCAGCATCGGCGCCGTGCAGAGCAGCACTTCGCCCTGCCCCACGCGGCACCCCACCACGAGGCAGTGCTCGTTCGCGTGGGAACCTTCTTCATAGCAATAGGGATGGTAGACCGCCGAATCACTACAGTTCATGTAGCGTTGCTCGAACTGTGCTTTCAGGGGCAGCGCCTCGCCGTCGGTCGCCCACTGCACGTTCACGCGCTCGTCGTTTCCGAAATCCCCCATCGGTATATCGTGGTTGTATAGCACGCTGATGCGCAGCGTGTCGGCCAGCTCGTCGCTCCAGCTGTTGCACACGAGCACCCTGTTGCCTCGGGCGGCCAGCGCCAGCACCTGCGCGGCGTGCTCCTCGTCCATCCAGAAATGCTTCGGCATCGATACGATCACGGCGTGGTCCTTCAGCGAATCCTGATTCAGCTGCCACAGCGTCTGCTTCGTCACCGTGTAGCCCTTCGGCATTGCGGCCGAGACCAGGCTGTCGAACACGTAGCAGCCGAACGGCTGGCGGTCGGTGTGCAGATAGGTTTCCTCCCAGACGAAGCGCTTGGGCATCCGATACTGCACGGCAAACATCACCACGAGCAGCACGAGGATGAAGGCGATGAACTTCTTACTCATGCCCGCCTCCTTCCTCTACGCTCCGTTGCAGCCGTAGCATTTCCTCCAGCAGCCCCTGCGTAGCCTCGAAGTTGCCATAGCGCACCCGCACGAAGTGGCGGCTCAGCTGGGCGAAGTCGGGCCGTCCCACCTCCCGCACGTATTGCGTGGGCGTCTTCTGGGGTTGCCACTCCAGCCGGTGGGCATCGCTCAGCGCGGCCAGCGTCTGCAGGTACACCAGCCGCACGGCCTCGCGATAGCTGCCTGCGGTTACTGCCTTCCGCAGCTCGGCCTCGAAGTCGATGCCATAGATGGTGTCCTCGGCCACCTCATAGTCGAGCGCCTTCATCTTGCCGCTGCGCCCGAACAGGCCGGGCTTGTACTTCCACAGCAGCCAGCACACGAAGCCCACGAACAGCACGTCCACCGCGATGAGTATCCACTGGGTGCTCTCGTGGCCGAGAATGGTGTTCATGGTGTCGTGGAAATAGCGGGTAATGTTCCTCATCAGCCAGCCCCAGAGGTTCTCACCGCCTCGCGCCAGCTCACGGTCGTAGTCGAAGCGCACGTCGCTTCGCCACTGAGCTACCTGCAGGGTGTCAATCTGGAGCGTATCGGTCATGGGGCCTTGGGCTTAGAGCGTTTCAAACTGTTCTATCTCGCGGTTCGTGCCAGTGCCTTCTATCTTGTCTGAGGCGTGGCCATACTGGTAGCCCAGGCCGATGTAGGTCAGCATCATCGTCAGCTGCGAGGTGAAGTACGTAAACACGCAGAGCAGGTATTCCAGCATCGACGTGAAGATTCCGGCGTCGCCATTCGCGGCGCTGAGCTCGCCGGTCTTCGTCATCATCTTCATGACGTTGACGATGATGTAGGGAATCGAGAGCGCTCCGCTGGCCAGATAGGCAATCATGCCCAGCACGAAGAGCACGGCAAGCGTGCCGCCCCACGTGGCAAAGCCCAGCCGCCAGGCCTTGGCAAAAGCCCCGAGGGCGCTGGTCTCGTCTTCAAAGAGATAGACGGGCGCCGTGAGCGACAGCGGTACCAGCACTATGGGCGCAATGATGAAGATGAGCACCATCATCATCACCGACGCGGTGCGCAGCTGCGAGGCCAACACAAAGAGCACGGCTATCAGCACGGCCGACACGGCCAGGCCGATGCCCGTCAGCGCGAGCAGCCGCTTCAGGTTGCTGAGCAGCAGTGGCTTCAGCGTGGCGCCCGTCAGCCCCTGCAACCGCTCATCGCGCTCGCCATAGAGCCGCATGCAGGCATAGACCAGCGCCGTGCCCACCAGGCCGCACACCACACTCATGATGAGCGTGCCGACGTAGGAGATGAGCACCTCGCTCAGCTCGTTATTACCCAGCGTGCCATTGCTGTTCAACACCAGGCTGTAGCCGTCCATCATGCTGGTCATGCAGACGGCCAGCACCATCGTCAGCGGCAGCAGCAAGTAGGTCGAGAACTTCAGCAGCGGCTTCCAGTTCTCGGTCACGAAGTCGAACGTGTCACTCATTTTCTGACCGAACGTCCGCGTCTTGTAGAGCGTTATCAGTTTCCTTTCCATGTTGATAATTCCGTTTGAAGGGTAGTATGATAAAATAATAGATAATAAAGGCAGCCGATGTCAGGATGACCGCGAGGCGCACGCCGTCGGGCCACTCCGTGTGGCGGGTCATGAAGCTCTCGATGAGGGCTGCAGCGATGAAGATGGGCACTATGCCCACGATGATGCGCAGCCCGCGCTTGGCGCCGCGACGAAACGACGTAAGCCGCGAATAGGTGCCGGGAAACAGCAGACTGTTGCCCATCGCCAGGCCTGCCGCGCCGGCCACGACGATGGCCGATATCTCGAGCGTGCCGTGCAGCCAGATGGCCAGGAACGAGGGCCAGAGCAGCCCCTGCTGGGCAAAGAAGGTCTGGAACGTGCCCACCATCAGGCCGTTCTGGAAGAGAATCCAGCCCGTGGCAAAGCTCGTCAGCGCCCCCAGGGCAAAGACGAGGAACGACACCCACACGTTGTTCGTGGTGATGCCGATGAACATGAGCGTGCCCTCCTGGCTGTTGTATACGCCCATGGGGTCGCCGGCGGCAATGTTGTTGAGCGTCATCTCCACATAGCGGTCGCCCAGTACGAAGCGGGCAAAGTCGGCATCGAGCCATTGCGACAGCACGCCCAGCAGCGCACTGGCCACGAAAATAAGCAGCGAGGACAGCAGCTCGCGCCGCGCCTCCCACATCGTGTCGGGCACCTCGCGCGTCCAGAACGTCAGGATGCGCGACCACTTCTCGCGCTTGTTCCTGTAGAGCTCGTTGTGCAGCGCCGACGCCAGGTTGTTCAGGTAGAGCGTGATGCGCGAGTCGGGGTAGTGGGTCTGTGCGAAAGCCAGGTCGCTGGTCACGTCGATATAGGCATCAGCCAGTTCGTCGGGCGAAGCCAGCTCAAAGTCTTCCACCGTCTGCTCCGTCTTCCGCCATTTGTCTATGTTCTGCCTGATAAAAACGACCTCTTTCATGCTGAAAGGACACTTTTTTGGATTACAAAGCACAAAAGTAAGAAAAAAAACTTACCTTTGCAAGCAAATACACGAAAAAATAGTAAAGCCATGGCAGAAAAAGGCATACTCACCGGTCAGTACGTGCGCATCAGGCAGGCAGCAGCCAGCGTGGGCGACCGCATGTTGGCGCAGCTCATCGACTGGGTGCTGGAGTTCGCCTACGCCGCATTCATGATTTGGGTGTTCAGCAAGCTGAACGCCGAGCCGCTCACCGTGTTCTTCGTCCTGGTCTTCCCCCTGCTCGTCTATCCGCTCTGCTGCGAGGTGTTCAACCAGGGGCAGAGCGTGGGCAAGATGATCATGAAGACGCGCGTGGTGATGGCCGACGGCAGCGTGCCGTCGCTCTCCGCCTACCTGCTGCGCTGGCTGCTCATCATCATCGACGGCCCGCTGATGGCCTACATGGGCATCGTCGTCATCGCCGCCACGCGCCATCATCAGCGCATCGGCGACCTGGCTGCCGGCACCATGGTGGTGAAGCTGCAGAGCTACACAAAGATTCAGGTGAGCCTCGACGAGTTCGACTACGTCAACGAGAACTACAAGCCCCACTATCCGCAGGCTGCCGACCTGTCGCTCGAGCAGCTCAACGTCATCTCGCGGGCCCTGGCCGCAAGCGAGGCCAGGGGCGGCGAGCAGCGCATAGAGCAGCTATCGCTCAAGGTGCAGCAGCTGTTGGGCGTCACCCCGCGCGAGCAGCAAGCCGAATCCTTCCTCGCCCGCATCGTGCGCGACTACCAATACTATGCGCTCGAAGATTGAGGCACGGTTTTAGCCGTCGCCCGCGAACAGATTTTTTGTTCGTTGTTCGAAACCACCTATATATATGGTGGTTTCAACAACAAACGAGAAATTCGCCCAAAAGTTTTGTGCATGTGCGTGCGTGCATGCACCATTATATAGAGGTGCACGCACATGCACACGCACTCCCTGAACATGGCCGCATATGCACACGCACTCCCTGAACATGGCCGCATATGCACAGCACTCCCTGAGCGTGACCGCATATGTACTCCCCTCCCTTAAAGTAGGGGAGGGGTTGGGGGTGGGGTCAGTAACATTCCCACGCGGATAAAGTCAGTGACCCCACCCCTATCCCCTCCCCTACTTCAAGGGAGGGGAACTATGGCGCTGAAGTGCCGCTTCGGTAGGGAAGAAGCGTTACCTCGACCCACCCGAAGTAACGCTTTGAGGTACCCGAAGTGCCCCTTTGCCATGCCCGAAGCGGCACTTCGGCATAGTCAAAGTGCCCCTTCAACCCCGAGCCGTTAGTTCGTCGGGCACGAACCGGCAGTAGGAGGCCGACGAACTGCCGGTAAGAGGCCGACGAACTAACGGTAGGAGACCTGCGTTGCGCTGGTGCGGCTGAAAAGGGTTCTCTTCAAGCCAAAGGCGACGTGGCCTGACGCAGCCAGGCTGCCTCGTCGGGCGAGAGGTGGGGCGAGAGGGCATCGTAGACGCGCTGGTGGTAGGCGTTGAGCCAGTCGACTTCCTCCTGCAGGAGCATGTCCTTCAGGATGGGGCGCTTGTCGATCGGACAGAGCGTGAGCGACTCGAAGCCCAGGAACTGTCCGAACTCCGTCTCCTTGTAGGGCACAATGAGCAGCGTGTTCTCGATGCGCGCACCGCAGCGGCCCGCCAGATAGATGCCCGGCTCGTCGGTGATGGTCATGCCGGCCACGAGCGGGGCAGGCTTCCACTCCATGCGGAACTGATGGGGACCTTCGTGCACGTTGAGGTAGGTGCCCACGCCGTGGCCCGTGCCGTGCAGGTAGTTCAGCCCCTCGCGCCACATGGCCTCGCGCGCCAGGATGTCGATCTGCGTGCCGCTGGCCCCGCTGGGGAATTTGCAGAGCTCTATCTGGATGTGACCTTTCAGCACGAGGGTGTAGATTTTCCGCTCCTCGTCGGTGAGCGGCCCTAAGGCGATGGTGCGCGTAATGTCGGTGGTGCCGTCGAGGTATTGCGCCCCGCTGTCGAGCAGCAGCAGGCCGTGAGGCTCCAGGGCGACGTCGGTCTCGGGCGTGGCCTCGTAGTGGACGATGGCGGCATGGGGGCCGTAGCCGGCAATCGTGTCGAACGAAATGTCGCGATAGAGCGGCTGCTCGGCGCGCAGCGACGTGAGCTTCCGGTCGATGCTGACTTCGGTCTTGGGCTCATGACTCTCTTCGAGCCACTTCAGAAACCGGACCATGGCGATGCCGTCTTTCAGCATCGCCGAGCGAAAACCCGCTATCTCGGTGGCGTTCTTCACCGTCTTCATGCGCTTCACGGGCGACTCCTGCTCGATGCGCTCGCGTCCGATGGCCTGATAGAGCGTGTAGTTCACCTCGTCGGGGTCGACGAGGATGTTGTACTCGAAGTAGTCCTTCAGCCCCTGGGCCACGTGCTCGTAGCTGTCGGTGCCGATGCCCTCGGCCTTCAGATAGGCCTCGACCTCGGGCGTCAGCTTCTCCTTATCTACATATAAAGTGGCGGTGGTGGTAGAAAGCAGCAGATAGCTCACGAAGACGGGATTGCAGTGGACGTCGGTTCCGCGCAGGTTCAGCGTCCAGGCAATGTCGTCGAGGGCAGCCATCAGCATGCCGTCGGCGTGGCGCTCGCGCAGGGCTTGGCGAATGCGTGCCAGTTTCTCGTGGGCTGTCTCGCCGGCATACTTCATGGGGAACACCTCGACGGGGTTCATCGGGATGGCGGGGCGGTCGGTCCATAGCTCCCTGAGCGGGTCGAGATTGGTGCGCAGGGTGAAGCCTCCCTCGCGGCGCAGCTCGGCAATGAGCTCCTTGACGCCGTTGGCCGAGGTGCAGCTGCCGTCGATGGCCACCTCGGTCCAGGGTGCACGATGCTGGGAGTACTGGGCGTTGATCCACTGGGGAATGGTGGGCGTGCCCGCTATCTTCAGCTTCATGAGCTGATAGTCGGTGCCCTTGAGCTGCTCTTCGGCAGCCAGGAAGTAGCGCGAGTCGGTCCAGAGGGCCGCACCGTCGAGGGTGACGACGGCCGTGCCTGCCGAGCCGTTGAAGCCGGAAATAAACTCGCGGCCCTTCCAATGGTCGGCCACATACTCACTCTGATGGGGGTCGGTGCTGGGGAAGATGAAGGCGTAAAGATGTTCGCGCCTCATCACCTCGCGCAGCATCGCTAATCGTTGGTTCACTGTGTTCATAAGCGTCAGTATCTTTAGTTCCTCTGCAAAGTTACAACTTTTTTCCAAACGACGGCCAGAAACCACGCTATTTTTTTGGTCACTTTCTCAGCAGAGCAGTTTTGTAGCTGGCGAATCCCTTTTTTTGTTATTTCGAGTTGGCAAAGTGGCAGCCTTCGGCACGCTAGGCCACGCTGAGACCCAATGATTTATAATAAAAAAACAAAAAACTATGGGCTCTGGTGTCACTTTGTAGCTTTTTTTATGTATCTTTGCACCACTGAAAATAAACAATCCTAATTAAACAAAAAAGCAACATGGCAACATTAACAAACGAGAAACTGACCATCGTCGGCGCAGCTGGCATGATTGGTTCGAACATGGCTCAGACCGCACTCATGATGGGTCTGACGAGTGAAATCTGTCTTTACGACGTGTTCTCGCCCGAGGGCGTAGCCGAAGAAATGCGCCAGAGCGGTTTCGACGATGTGAACATCGTGGCTACTACCGACGCCGAGGTGGCTTTCAAGAATGCCAAGTATATCATCTCCAGCGGTGGTGCTCCCCGTAAGGCAGGCATGACCCGCGAAGACCTGCTGGCCGGCAACTGCAAGATTGCCGAGGAGCTGGGCCAGAACATCAAGAAGTACTGCCCCGACGTGAAGCACGTGGTCATCATCTTCAACCCCGCTGACCTTACCGGTCTGGTGACGCTGCTCTACAGCGGACTGAAACCCGGACAGGTGACCACCCTCGCTGCTCTCGACACCACTCGCCTGCAGAGCGCACTGGCCAAGAAGTTCGGCGTGATGCAGAACGAGATCACCGGTTGCGCTACCTATGGCGGACACGGTGAGCAGATGGCCGTATTTGGCAGCCACGTGACCATCAAGGGTCGCAAGCTGACCGACATCATCGGCACGCCCGAGTTCCCCGCCGAGGAGTGGGAGCAGATGAAAGTCGACGTCACCAAGGGTGGTGCCAAAATTATTGAGCTGCGCGGACGTTCGAGCTTCCAGAGCCCGGCCTACCTCAGCGTTGAGATGATTCGTGCCGCCATGGGTGGCGAGCCCTTCCGCTTCCCCGTAGGAACCTACGTGAAGACCGACAAGTACGACCACATCATGATGGCCATGAAGACCACGATGGACAAGGACGGCGCTCACTTCGAAGTGCCCCAGGGACTGCCCGAGGAGAACGCCAAGCTCGACCAGAGCTACGAGCACCTCTGCAAGATGCGCGACGAGCTCGTCACGCTGAACATCGTGCCCCCCATCGCCGAGTGGAACAAGATTAACCCCAACCTGTAATCGCTGACCCAGAACAGCCGTTCGGGCGCTGTTACAGAACAGCATGCCTCTACGCCATCCACTGCCTGAAAACCAGTGGGCGACGCAGAGGCTCTCTTTTTGTGCTACGTGCTGCCCGACGGAAGGAAACAAGCCGCTATATAATAATTAATAAGGTGTAGGTGCGGCGAAACACCCAAAAAAAAACTTAAAAACGTGCTGTGTGTCAATAAAAAGCATTACCTTTGTGGCCTAAAAGCAAGAAACGGATGATACAGACTGACGACGAGAAGGAACTGCAACAGCAGCAGGAGATGCAGGCACAGCCTCAACAGGAAAGCATCGTACTGCGCAGTGAGGGACTGGTGAAGCGATACGGACGGCGCACGGTGGTGAACGACGTATCGTTCGACGTGCGACAAGGTGAGATTGTCGGTCTGCTGGGACCTAACGGAGCCGGCAAGACCACATCGTTCTATATGACCACAGGCCTGGTGGTGCCCAATGCAGGCCATATCTACCTGGGCGACGAGGAGGTGACCAGCTACCCCGTCTATAAACGGGCGCGTGCCGGCATCGGCTATCTGGCCCAGGAGGCTTCGGTGTTCCGCAAGATGTCGGTAGAGGACAACATACTCTCGGTGCTGCAGATGACGGGCAAGCCCCGCGACTACCAGCTCGAGAAGCTGGAGAGCCTGATCAAGGAGTTCCGCCTGGAGAAGGTGCGCCGCAACAAGGGCGACCAGTTGTCGGGCGGTGAGCGCCGACGCACGGAGATAGCCCGCTGTCTGGCTATCGAGCCGAAGTTCATCATGCTCGACGAACCCTTTGCAGGCGTCGACCCCATTGCCGTAGAGGACATTCAGTTCATCGTGTGGAAGCTGAAAGACCGCAACATCGGTATTCTGATTACCGACCATAATGTGGAGGACACGCTCTGTATCACTGACCGCGCCTACCTGCTGTTCGAAGGCCGCATCCTGTTCCACGGCACGCCCGAGGAGCTGGCTGCCAACGAGGTGGTGCGCAACAACTACTTGACCAACTCGTTCGTGCTGCGTCAGAAAGACTTCTCGAAACTTGAGGAGGAGCGCCGGCTGCGCGAAGAAGAGGAGGCCCAGCAGGCTTAGGTCTGCCCCCTGACAGAGAGAAAACAAACTACTTGACAACTCACAAAATAAGACTGACTATGAAGAAAATGCTTACGATGCTCGTCTTGGTCTTCGGCTTGATGCCGACAGTACAGGCCCAGCAAACCCTGACCGTTGCCCAGGACGGAACAGGCGACTACACCACCATCCAGGCAGCCGTCGATGCGGCACCTGCCGACGCAGAAACCGTGATTCGCATCAAGGCCGGCACCTATGCTGAAAACGTGAACATCGGAACACGTCAGAAAGCATCTACGCAACGGCTGAGCTTCGTCGGCGACGGACTGGAGAATACGATTGTGACCTCGGCCAAGGGACTCAGCACGTCGCCCAAGGCAAAGGACATCTACGCCACACCGGCAGTAGCAGTCTATGCCAACGACTTTTATGCACAGGACATCACCTTCCAGAACACGGCAGGCAAGAGCGGCGGACAGGCGCTGGCCCTCTTCGTGTCGGGTGACCGTCAGACCTATTACCGCTGCCGCATAGCCGGCTATCAGGACACCCACCGCTCGAAGAAGAACACCCGCAGCTATTACAAGGACTGCATCATCGAAGGAGCCACCGACTACATCTATGCCGGAGGCACCTGCTGGTTTGAGCAGTGCAAGCTGCGCAGCGTGGCAGGTGGCTACATCACAGCACCGGAGGACATCGTACCCTACGTGCAGGGTGAGGACGGACGCATCTACCTGGGCTTCATCTTCAACGGATGCACCGTGGAACGGACTTCCGGCGTCAGCAACAACAGCGTCTATCTGGGACGCTGCTGGGGTTCGGAGAAGTGCGGAAGCCTCTTCATGAACTGCAACCTGGGCACCAACATCGTGAATGCTGCCGGCTGGCAGACGATGGGCGGAAACGACGGCAAGAAATCGTTCTACGCCGAATACAAGAGCATCAACGACAATGGCAAGGCCGTTGACACGTCGAAACGCATCTCCTGGAGTCACCAGCTGAGCGATGCCGACTATGAAAAGGTGAACACATGGGCTAAGGTAGACGAAGCCTACCGTGCCACAGTAGGCAGCAGCGAGGCCTACGACCCAGAGCGCGTGATAGCAGCCCACCAGCCTGCTGCCACCATCGACGACTATGCACCCGTAGAACAGCGCCTGCTGGCCTTCCCCACCGCACGCGGCTTTGGCAAGTTTGCCACTGGCGGACGCGGCGGCAAGGTGGTGGAGGTGACCAACCTCAACGACTCGGGCGAGGGTTCGCTGCGCTGGGCGCTCACCGAGGCCGGCACGAAGGACGCTACCATCGTGTTCCGCGTCAGCGGCATCATCAACATAGGCCCTAACCCGTCGCGTCCCAGCGAGCGCTCCATCCGCGCCAAGCTGCAGAACGTCACCATAGCCGGACAGACAGCTCCCGGCGAGGGCATCCTGCTGCGCGGCGGCAAGCTCAATCTGGGCGGATCGGACAATGTGATTATACGTAACCTGCGCTCGCGTCTGGGAAAGACCGACGAGGGCGAATTTATAGAGGGCGGCAGCATCGGCATAGAGAATGCGTCGAACATCATCATCGACCACTGCTGTTTCGGATGGAGCAGCGAAGAGAACATGACGATGTACGACAACCACTTCACCACGGTACAGTGGTGCATCGTGCACGAAGGCCTCTACAATGCCGGCCATCCCAAGGGTGCCCGAGGCTATGGCAGCCAGTGGGGAGGCTCGCCCGCTACCTACCACCACAACCTGCTGGCCCACAACGACAGCCGCTCGCCCCGCATCAACGGAGCCAGCAACGAGACGGGCGACAGGAACGTGTTCCTGGAATACTACAACAACGTGAACTATAACTGGAGCCGCACCAACTCCTGCTATGGCGGCGAGAATGAGGCTGGCACCTACTCTACCCATGAGTGCAACTTCGTGGGCAACTACTACAAACCAGGTGCAGGCACGCCCTCGGGCAGCTACTTCATCGAACTGTCGGCAGCCCGCAGCGGCAAGAAGCTCACCAAAGCATCGCGCTGGTTCTTCAGCGGCAACAAGATGGAAGGCAGTACGACGGCCACCACCAACAACTGGAGCGCCGTCAACAACAGGACTGGCTTCTCGCTGGCTGCTCTGCGCTCCGACACGCTGATTACCACACAGGAGCGCTACTATCCGGGTAAGAACAAATACGACTATGCCGACTACATGACCCCCTATGAAAGTGCCGACGAAGCCTACGAGCATGTGCTGGCACGTGCCGGAACCATTCATCGCGACGCCGTGGAGCGTAGGGTGGTCAGCGACGTGGCCAACAAGACCTATACCTACAAGGGCGTGACGAGAAACAAGGGCGGCATCATCGATTCACCCTTCGACGCAGAAGGCTATGAGCCCTATGCCGAGGCAACACCTGTCACCGACAACGACCACGACGGCATGGCCGACGACTGGGAACTGCAGAACGGACTCGACCCCACTAATCCCGACGACCGCAACCGCACGGTATCGGCTGAGGGCTATACAGCACTCGACGTCTACCTGTGCAGTCTGATGGGCGAGCCGATTGCCATGAATACTTCGGGCATCGTTTCAGCCCAAGCAACGGGTAGCGTGACGGGCACCGAGCTCTATTCGCTGCGCGGCGTGCTGCTGAAGCGCCAGAGTGCCGCAGCCGGTTCGATCGACCTCACGTCGCTCCCTGCCGGAGTGTACATCGTGAAGCGCCATCTGACCGACCGCAGCGTGCTGACGTCGAAAGTAGTCAGGCAGTGAGATGATGCTAAAAAGCGTGAAAAGAACTGCGGTTTGTTTGGTAGGTTCTGCAGAAAGCCGTAACTTTGCAGCGATGACTTTCATAATTAAAAGAAGATAAGAAAATGTGGATGTTCGTATTCTTGATACTGCCCCTGCTGGGTTTGGCCTATGTAGGCTGGCACGTGTGGGTACTGCTTCCACTGTCGGCCTGGGGGCGTAGTCTGGTGGTGGCCATGCTCATCGGCTCGTTTCTGCTGCTGTTCTGCAACCTGGGACGCAGCATCGACCGTATGCCCATGGGGCTGGCGCGGCTGGTCTACGACGTAGGCAACTCGTCGGTGTTCGTACTGCTCTACCTCACGATGCTCTTCCTGGTGCTCGACCTGCTACGGCTGGTGCGCGTGGTGCCGGGGGCGTGGCTGCACAACAATCTGCCCCTTGCCGTCGCCATCACCCTCTTGATGTTCGTGGTGTTTCTCTACGGAAACATTCACTATCAGCACAAGGTGCGTGAGGAACTGCATCTGACGACCTCGAAGCAGCTGTCGAAGCCCCTGAAGCTGGTGCTGATGAGCGACCTGCACTTAGGCTACCACAATCCGCGCAAGGAGCTGGCCCGATGGATCGACCTGGTGAATGCCGAGAAGCCCGACCTGGTGCTCATCGCTGGCGACATCATCGACATGAGCATGCGCCCGCTTGTTGAGGAGAACATGGCCGAGGAGCTGCGACGCATCGAGGCTCCCGTCTATGCCTGTCTGGGCAATCACGAGTACTACAGCGGCGAGCCCGAGGCACAACGTTTCTATCAGGAGGCAGGCATCCACTTGCTGCGCGACACATCGGCAGTGGTGGGCGACCTCTGTCTGCTGGGGCGCGACGACCGCAGCAACCTGGGCCGCAAAGACGTGGCAGCCATCGTTCGCGATGCCGACATGCAGAAATACACCATTCTGCTCGACCACCAGCCTTATCATCTGGAGCGTACGGAGCGTGCCGGCATCGATTTCCAGTTCAGCGGGCACACCCACTATGGCCAGGTGTGGCCCATCTCGTGGATTACCGATGCCATCTACGAATGCGCCTTCGGCCCCCATCAGCGTGGCAACACCCGATACTACGTCTCGTCGGGCATAGGTATCTGGGGCGGCAAGTTCCGCATCGGCACCCGCTCAGAGTATGTGGTGGCAACGCTCGACAACCAAGAATAGTTTCAACAATATAATAAGAGAATAGAGTATGAAAAAGATTGTAATCACAATGAGTGTCCTCGCCCTCGCAGTAGTGCTGCTGAGCGGTAAGAAGGGCGACAACGTCATGACGAAGGAGAAGGGAGCCTACGTGGTGAACACCACCACGCTGGCTAAGGATGTGATTGGCTACGAGGGACAGACGCCCCTGAAAATCTATATCCGCAAGGACAAGGTCGAGAAGATAGAAGCCCTGCCCAACAACGAGACTCCGAAGTACTGGAATGCCACGGTGAAGCATATGCTCGACAAGTGGAACGGCAAGAAGGTGAAGGAGGCCAAAGCGCTGAAGGTCGACGGACGCACGGGTGCCACCTATTCGAGCGATGCCATCCGTGAGAACGTGAAGCGCGGACTTGAGTATTACGAAAAGAACAAGTAATCCCGATGAACAAAGGTTTGGCTATACTGGCCTTCATGCTGGTAGCTTCGGCTGAGGCAGGGGCGCAGGAACAGGACGCCGAGAGCACGCTGACACTCGACGCTCAGCTACGTACGCGCGGCGAGTATCGCAACGGAGCCCTGCAACCTCGCGACGAGGGCGGACAGGCTGCCATGTTTCTCAATGAGCGCACCCGCCTTACCATGCAGTACGACCGGGGCGCGCTGTCGCTGCGCGTGATGGCCCAGCACACCGGTGTCTGGGGTCAAGACCCGCTCATGAACCGCCAGGGACGGTTCGACGTGGGCGAAGCCTGGGTAGGCATGCAGTTCACTAAGAACATCTTCGGCCGACTGGGACGCCAGCCGCTGGTCTACGACGACGAGCGACTGCTGGGTGCTTCCGACTGGAACGTGGCGGGAGCTTTCCACGATGTGGCGCTGCTGGGCTATAAGGACGACTACCACGAGGTTCACGGCCTTGCCGCCTTCAACCAGAACAGCGAGCGCACCAGCGGCACCTACTACGACACCAGCAGCGGCATGCCCTATAAGTCGATGCAGATGCTGTGGTATCACTTCACCTCCGACATGCTGCCACTGGGCGTGTCGCTCATGGCCATGAACCTGGGCAAGGAAAGCGGCAGTGAATACACGGGCGAGGGTAAGACAGAATACAAGCAGACGCTGGGTGCCTACGTAACCTTCCGCCCCGAACAATGGGACGTGGAGGCTTCGCTCTACTATCAGATGGGCAAGCGAGGCAAGCCCACCTCGGCATGGATGGCCAGCGTCAGGGGCGGCTACGGCATTACGCCCGAATGGCGCGTGACCGCCGGCTATGACTATCTCTCCGGACAGGACGACGACGATTACGGCACCACCAACCATGCCTTCGACCCGCTCTTCGGCACGCACCATAAGTTCTATGGAGCCATGGACTACTTCTTTGCCTCGCCCTTCGGCTACAAGCCCCGCACGCTGCTCCATCCCGAGGAAATGCGCTATGCACCCGGCCTGCAAGACATTCAGCTGGGCGTGGTGTCGAAAGCCATTCCCGTACGAGGACTGGTGGCACAGCTCAACTACCACTACTTCGCGTCGGCGGCCAAGCTCAGCGGCAGCATCCGCGGCCTGGGCCATGAGGTAGACCTGCAGGCATCGCTTCCCCTCATCAAGGACGTGACCCTACAGGCGGGCTACAGCTTCATGATTGGCCAGAACACGATGGACATCGTCAAGGGCGGATACTACAAATCGTGGCAAGACTGGGCCTGGATAACCTTCAGCGTCTCGCCACGACTGTTCAGCTT
>CACXYH010000082.1 GCA_902771785.1 uncultured Prevotellaceae bacterium | reverse complement strand
CGTGTGGTGGCAATGTTTGGCGTATTGATGAACCACGTGTTCAACTACGGCTTACACATCTACGACGATTTCACCGTGAACACATCGGGTCTTGGCGGCTTCATACTGTGGAGCGTGTTAGAACTCATGAAGCTAATGGCTCTGCCAAGCGTCAATTGCTATATTCTCATCACAGGCTTCTTCATGGTGAACGACACCCAATGGCGATTAAAAGGAATCTGCAAGGTTTGGAGCATCACATGGTTCTATGCCGTTTCCATCTATCTGCTGGCTGTCGCGACCGGGCTGTGCACCTTCCAATGGGACGAAATGCTGAGGCATGCCACACCACTTTGCTCCAACTCCTATTGGTTTGTTACTTCCTACATTGCGCTCATGCTTTTGTCACCGCTGCTGTCATGGGGTCTCCAACGGCTTTCCCGCCGACAATACCAGTTGGCGTTGGCATTGGGATTCTTCATCTGTTTTCAATTCTTTTTGGGACAGTACGCCATGGACCAACAGCAGATATTACTATTCGTCTATCTGTTCATGATAGGAGGATATATCCGAAGGTTTCATGAAGAAGCGCGTCTTCGGCTATCGCATATCGCGGTCATATCCATGCTCATACTCCTGCTGATGTATGGTGTAACACTTACTAAGAACCTCAGCTTTAACGGACATGCTTTCCAGGTCTACGCGATGGCCTATCATGGTTTGGTGCTTCCGTTCTCAGTGGCTATCTTCCTGCTGTTTAAGAACCTGACCATCAGCAGCAGAAGAATCCGAAGCGCCATCTATGCGCTTGCACCGCTTTGTTTTTCGGTTTACATCATACACACACAGTCCGTTGTACATGAGTATTTATGGACCTACGCATCCAATATGTTTGCAAGCAGCCAGTCGCTCGCGATTCCATTGCTGGCCTTTTGCCTGTGCGTAGCTGTATTCTTTGTCTGCTGTGCCATTGACAGCCTTCGCTTGCAAGTTATTCTATTCATAAAAAGGATTTTTTGCAGATGATAGTAATCAGACAGGTCTCGACTTCTGTCCTACAACTTATTTTCTATTTGTGAGAATCGATTTCTTCTGTCATCTGTCATATTTTGCGTATAAACGGCTGTGTATTAGTGAGATAACTAAAAATCAAACCGTCATTTTCGGTCATATTCGGTCATGTTTTTGGGGGAAAAGTGGATAAAAACGGCACTTTCATAGGGTGGAAGTGCCGCTTTAGGTAGGCTAAAGTGCCGCTTTGGGTAGGCTGAAGTGCCGCTTTAGGTAGGCTAAAGTGCCGCTTGAGGTAGGCTGAAGTGCCGCTTGAGGTGGGCTAAAGTGCCGCTTGAGGTGGGTCAAAGTGCCGCTTGAGGTGGGCTAAAGTGCCGCTTTGGCTGACGAAACATGACCGAATATGACCGAATATGACCGAATATGACGGTTTATTTTTGAGTTATATTGCTTATTTTCAACCATTTAGAGCCAAAATATGACAGATGACGGAAGGTTTAGCAAAAATCTTTTTTGGTTGTGTACTAAGTGGAACTATCTGAATAACTACGGCAGATTCATTGCAAGTTTTTGTGATAATCTTTGTCTGTATCGACAAAAAACGCTATCTTTGTAGCGTTTTTATAAGGTAAAACTTCAAAAGACAACGATTATGCTCAGAAATGTATCCATCATTATCCACCTATTAAAACAACAGCAATAAATGTCACAGAAAACTTACGGACACTTCGACGACGCACATCGCGAATATGTCATCACCAACCCGGCAACCCCCTTCCCCTGGATCAACTATCTGGGCAACGAAGACTTTTTCGGACTGATTTCGAACACCGCCGGCGGCTACGATTTCTATAAAGACGCCAAGTTCCGCCGCATCACCCGCTATCGCTACAATGGCGTGCCTATGGATGCGGGCGGACGCTACTTCTATATCGTTGACAACAACGTAGCGTGGAACCCCGGATGGAAACCATGCAAGACCGAACTCGACAGCTATGAGTGCCGCCACGGCATGAACTACACCCGCATCACGGGCCAGAAGAACGGCGTGGAGGCCTCCGTGCTCTTCTTCGTGCCGCTGAACACCTGGGCCGAGGTGCAGAAACTCACGCTACGCAACACCGGCAGCGAAACGAAGCGCCTGAAGCTCTTCAGCCTCGCGGAGTGGTGTCTGTGGAACGCTGCTACCGACATGGAGAACTTCCAGCGCAACTGGTCGACGGGCGAGGTCGAGATTGAGAACGGCGGTGCCACCATCTATCACAAGACCGAGTACAAGGAGCGTCGCAACCACTATGCCTACTATGCGCTGACCAATGCCAAGGTCGATGGCTACGACACCGACCGCGAGTCGTTCCTGGGCCTCTACAACGGTTTCGACTGCCCGCAATGTGTGGCCGAGGGCAAGCCCCGCAACAGCGTAGCCCATGGCTGGAGCCCCATTGCCTCGCACTATGTGGAGGTGGAGCTGAAGCCCGGTGAGCAGAAAGACTTCATCTTCGTGCTGGGCTATGTGGAGAACAAGCAGGAGGAGAAGTTCTCGCAGGAAGACATTGAACGCAAGCGCAAGGGCGAACTGATTACGTCGCAAGCCAGCGACGTGACGCTTGTCAACAAGCAGAAGGCCCACGAGGTCATTGCCCGCTTCGCCACCGTGGAGGCTGTCGACGCCGCCTTTGCCGAGCTGCAGCAGCTCTGGGACAGCCTGCTCTCGAAGTTCAGCGTGAAGAGTGGCGACGAGCGGCTCGACCGCATGGTGAACATCTGGAACCAGTACCAATGCATGATCACGTTCTGCTTCTCGCGCTCGGCCTCCTTCTTCGAGAGCGGTGTGGGCCGTGGCATGGGCTTCCGCGACAGCAATCAGGACCTCGTCGGCTTCGTCCATCAAATACCCAGCCGCGCCCGCCAGCGCATCATCGACATTGCCTCGACGCAATTCCCCGACGGCGGCTGCTACCACCAGTACCAGCCGCTGACCAAGCGCGGCAACAACGACATCGGCGGCGGCTTCAACGACGACCCCATGTGGCTCATCTTCGGCACCGTGGCCTACGTCAAGGAGACGGGCGACTTCTCGATACTCGACGAGCTCGTGCCTTGGGACAACGAGCCTGGCACCGAGGTCAGCCTGATGGAGCACCTGCGCATCTCGTTCAACCACGTCATTGAGAACCTGGGTCCCCACATGCTGCCCCTCATCGGACGTGCCGACTGGAACGACTGTCTGAACCTGAACTGCTTCTCGTGGGACCCCAACGAGAGCTTCCAGACCACCGAGAACAACAGCGAAGGCTCGAAGGCCGAGTCGCTCATGATTGCCGGCCTCTTCGTCTTCTGCGGCAAGCAGTACGTAGAGCTGTGCCAGCATCTTCACCAGGAAGCTGAGGCCAAGCGCGCCCAGCAATGCATCGACGCGATGGTCGAGGCCGTGAAGAAGCACGGATGGGACGGCGAATGGTATCTGCGCGCCTACGACTTCTACGGCCATAAGATTGGTTCGCACGAGAACGAGGAGGGCAAGATCTTCATCGAAAGCCAAGGCTTCTGCACTATGGCAGCCATCGGCTTGGAGGAAGGGATGGTCGACAAGGCACTCGACGCCTGCAAGAAATATCTCGACTGCGAGCACGGCATGGTGCTCAACAACCCCGCCTTCACCACCTACCACGTGGAGATGGGCGAGATTTCGAGCTATCCGGCCGGCTACAAGGAGAACGCCGGCATCTTCTGCCACAACAACCCATGGGTGATCATAGGCGAAACCGTAGCCGGACGCGGCAACGATGCCTGGGAGCACTACACCAAGATCTGCCCCGCATGGATTAAGGACCAAGACCTGCACAAAATAGAGCCGTACGTCTACTGCCAGATGGTTGCCGGCAAGGATGCCGCCAAGCCTGGCGAAGGCAAGAACTCATGGCTCACGGGCACGGCAGCCTGGAACTGGTACACCATCACGCAGTTCATTCTCGGCATCCGGCCTACCTACGACGGCATTGAGATTGCACCCTGCATCCCTGCCACGATGAAGGAGTACACCGTAACGCGCCAGCTGCGCGACACGACCTTCGAAATCACCGTGCGCAATCCCAACGGCAGCCAGCACGGCGTGAAGAGCATCACCGTCGACGGTCAGCCCATCAGCGGCACCATCGTCAAGGCCACTCCCGGCCGCCACGTCGTCGAGGTCATGATGTAAAGATGTCACCTAATAATATAAAAAGAAAAGAAACAGAAAGAATATGATTCAATCAATGACAGGCTACGGCAAAGTGGTCGTAGCCTACAAAGACAAGAAAATCAACGTAGAAATCAAATCGCTCAACTCTAAGCAGCTCGACCTGCAGACGCGCATCGCCCCACTCTATCGAGAGAAAGAGATGGAAATACGCCAGATGATAGCCAAGGCCGTGGAACGCGGAAAGGTGGACTTTGCCATCTGGATAGAGAAAGAGACGGGCGTCGACCCGACGCCCGTGAATGCCGCCCTCGTAGAGAACTACTACCGTCAACTGAAGGACGTGGCCCAGAAGGTGGGTATTCCCGAGCCGCAAGACTGGCTCTACACCCTGACGCGCATGCCCGACGTGCTGACCAAAACCGAACAGGAGGTGCTGGCCGACGACGAGTGGCGTGCCGTACAGCAGGGAGTAGAGCAGGCCATAGCTGCCTTGGTGGACTTCCGCACACAGGAAGGTGCTGCGCTGGAAAAGAAGTTCAATGAGAAAATCGACAATATCGAGGCGCTCCTGGCTTCTATTGAACCCTACGAGAAGAGCCGCGTTGAGAAGATTCGTGCGCGCATCGTCGACGGGCTGCTGCAGATTCCAGGCGTGGAGTACGACAAGAACCGGCTGGAGCAGGAGCTGATATACTACATCGAGAAGCTCGACATCAGCGAGGAGAAGCAACGCCTGACCAACCACCTGAAGTACTTCCGCGAAACCATGCGCGATGGCCACGGACAGGGAAAGAAACTGGGCTTCATCGCACAGGAGATGGGACGCGAAATCAACACGACCGGTTCGAAGTCGAACCTGGCCGAGATGCAGAACATCGTGGTCCAGATGAAGGACGAGCTGGAGCAAATCAAGGAACAAGTGCTGAACGCGTTGTAACAGGAAAAATAAAACAAACAATGAACAATCAATCAACGACACCAGCCAATGCGCCAGCCACCCCCCTCCTTCGGAGGGGCCGGGGGAGGTTAATCATCTTCAGCGCCCCCAGCGGCAGCGGCAAGTCTACCATCGTACAGTGGCTGATGAAAGAGCACCCGGAGCTCAACCTGTATTTTTCTATCTCGTGCACCTCGCGTCCGCCACGGGGTACGGAGCAGAACGGCGTGGAGTACTTCTTCCTGACGCCAGAGGAGTTCAAGGCAAAAATAGAGAACGACGAGTTCCTGGAGTACGAAGAAGTGTATACCGACCGCTTCTACGGCACGCTGAAAGCACAAGTGGAATCCCAGCTGAATGCAGGCCAGAACGTCGTCTTCGATGTCGACGTGAAAGGCGGTGTCAACATCAAGAAGTTCTATCAGGAACAGGCGCTGAGCGTTTTCATCCAGCCGCCTTCAATCGAAGAGCTTCGCAAGCGACTGGTGAACAGGGCTACAGACACCCCCGAGGCCATTGAGACTCGACTGTCCAAAGCAGCCTATGAGCTGACGTTTGCAGACCAGTTCGACAAGATTGTCGTCAACGACGACTTAGCCACTGCCCAACGAGAGACGCTCGCCATCATCGAAGCCTTTATCCATGACTGACCGACCACGGCCCAAAGCCCAGATAGGCATCTTCGGCGGCTCGTTCAACCCCATACATGTGGGGCACGTGGCGCTGGCCCGACAGCTCCGACAGCTGGCCAAGGTCGATGAGGTGTGGCTCATGGTGTCGCCGCAGAATCCCTTGAAGCAAGGAAGCAGCGACCTGCTTGACGATCAGCTGCGCTACCAGATGGCGCGGCTGGCGCTACACGGCGAGGAGGGCATCTATGCCTCCGACTACGAGCTGCACCTGCCCAAGCCCAGCTATACCTGGAACACGCTGCAAAGGCTTCGTGCCGACTATCCCGACTGTGAGTTTACGCTGCTCATTGGCGGCGACAACTGGCAGCTCTTCCCCCGCTGGTACCATGCTGCCGACATCATGCGCGAGCATCGCATCGTGGTCTATCCACGGCGCGGCAGCGAGATCGACACGGCATCCTTACCCGCCAACGTGCAAGTCGTCGACACCGCGTTGCTCGACATTTCCAGCACGGAAATACGCCAACGGGTAAAACAAAACGAAAGTATCAATGCCTGCGTACCAAAGGTTATCGAGCCCTTGGTACGCAGACTTTACGTATAGACAATCTTGATAATACCACTATCCGTTATCTTCTGAAGGTCGGGCAGCTCGTAGACGGTCTGCCGTTCGTCGTCGCTGACGACGTTGAACGGCAAGTCGCGGAACACCTCCGACAGCGGACCATTCTTCTTGGTCCTGATGAGCATGGCCTTCAGCCGCTGAATGCCGCGGGCTGCCAGCGGTTCTTTCAGCGATGTGATGATGGCATTCTCTACCTTCTTCTTTGCCACGCGGCACGACACCACGAAATCGGTGATGCGTCCCTCGCTGCCGTCAATCTGTAGCGACAGGAACGAGATGATGCCATAGTCGCCAAACTTATCCTTGCATCCGAAGGCAAAAGCCGCCACATCATCCCGTTTCAGCAGCTGCTGGAACTCTTCCTCCGTGTAGCGATTGGTGGTCAGGTTGAGCTGGTTGCTCCTCGACACCAGCTCGAAGCATCGCTGCTGGTTCTGCGGCCCCACGGCAAACACCTCCAGCGTCATTCCCAGGTTTCTCAGATAAGCGTCATAGTCGTCGGAGAAATTCTCGGCAAACTGCTTTCTCGACACTTCCTGCATGTAAGAGAGCCTGCGCTTCCGGCTCGACTCGCTGACGGGCACGTTGAATTCATCGCACTCCAGCAAGCGCAGCAGGTTCTTCTCGTCATAGACGCGAACCATGGGCAGCGCCGTCTTCACCTCTTCACGCTCCCGAATGTTGTCGTCGACGAACGCGAAGGAGTTGATGCCCAAATTCAGCCGCTTGGCAATCTCCTTAATGTTAAGGCTCTTCTGTCCCCAGTTGATGGCCGGGCACAGGAAGTATTCGTCGACACCCAGCTCCTTGAGCTTGTCGAAGGCCGGCTGATAGTCGTTCTTGCTGGCTATCGAATTCAAGATGCCGCGCTCGTCGAGCTGCCTGACGACGCTCATCGCCTCGTCGTTGAGCACCACCCGGCTGTCGTTCACCAGCGTTCCCTGCCAGAGCGTGTTGTCCAGATCCCATACAACCACCTTCACTTTCTCGGCAGGCTGCTCGTCGTCGGCGTTCTGCAGTTTCTTCAGCTTAAACAGATCCAGCCAGGTGAAGACGATGGTCGTATCAGTCTCTTCATTCATCGGAGTTATGAAGATGCGCGTGTCGGGCACGTTAGGTTCAACAGTCGATATGTCGACAGAGAGCTGGTTGCTGCCCTTCTTCAGGGTGAACATTTGCGAGAACAGCACCTTCTCGGGCTGGTCTATCTGCACGAGCAGCTGCACCTGCTCCTTGTCCTTCAGCTCACAGTCAATGTATAGCAGGTCGAACCTCTCGTCCTTCACACAGCAGGTGTTGAGCCAGTGGTTTTTGTAGCGGTTCAGCCGTGAGTAGGGAGCGTAGCTTGGCAGCAGTCCTCGCAGGGCATGCGCCACACCGAGCGCCATTTTCGACAGCCACTCGTTCAGCTTGTCGGCCCGACGATAGGCAGCGTCGCCCACGGGGTGCGAGGCATACAGAGCTTCGAGCTTGGCCCACTTCCTGAATGTGCACACAGCAGCATAAGGCAGGGAGCCCGCCGTCTCGAAGCTCTTGCGTATTCCACCCTGCATCCTGACGCAACGGCCGTCCTTGCGCCGCTGGTAGTTCACGCAGTGATGGTAGCAGTAGGGCGGACTGCACTCCACGCAATGCTCCTCCCACATGAGCAGGCAGCGACTTTCGTAGTCGAACGGCAGCTTGTGCAGCTTCGTCGTGCCGTCGTGCCGTTGGCGTTCTGTTGCAAATACGGTTTCAATCATAGTGATACTCCTTCCTATAGTGTTTCATATGAATAGCCCCTGGCTGCGCAATGCTCCAGGATGGCCGGCAGCAGCACCCGGGTGCGGTGTTCGTGCTCCTGCGAGCAGTGGAAGAGCACGATGCCCTGGCCCTGGGCAGCATGGGCATCGATGTCAGCCAGTATGCCGTTCAGGTCGTAGTCTGGGCGCACGTCGCCCGACTCTACGTCCCAGAGCACGATTTGCTTTTTCCGCAGCAGCAGCATTTCCCTGAAGTTGATGATACCCCAAGGCGGTCTGAACAAGACCGTGCCGGCAGGCAGCAGCTCGTCGCACTTTCTCACGTCGGCCACATACTGGCTTGGCTTCGTCTCCGGCCCATACAGGTGACCGTAGGTATGGTTGCCCACGGCGTGTCCCTCAGCCCTCAGCCTGTCGTAAAGTTCGTGGTGTGTCGCCACGTTATGACCACAGCAGAAGAACGTGGCCTTCGCCTTGTGGAGGGCCAACTGCTGCAGCACAAACTCGGTGATGCCGGGCTCCGGTCCGTCATCGAAGGTCAGGTAGAGCGTGTTCGGCCTTGCATCGTCAGGGTGGTAGGCAAGGAACCGCTTCACGATGCCGAAGTACATGTCAGTCTTGAAGTGCTTGAAAGAATCCAGTCGCATGAGTTATTTATTGTATTAGTCGAATTTCGAACGGCCCATCCAGATGCCGATACGATTGCCTATGGCCGTCGTGATGCGTCTGAAGTTACCCTTCTTCAGGTTGAGCCACAGCTCCTCCAGCGAGCGTCCCACCTTCACCCAGGGATGTCCCCACCCCATCGTGCGGAAGGCCCGCTGCTTGTACTCCACATTCTCTATCACGTACTTCGGGTGTCGCAGCGGGAACTGCAACTCGTGTCGGCCCATCGTGAAAATGCGGCGCAGGCCGCTGGGCAGCGTGTCGTTGCTGCCCGAGTAGTGGGTGCCGTCGTCGGTAGCCCCCGCATTCGATATCATGTTCACGCGGGGAATGATGCTGAGCCCCGAATTGAAGAACATCGAGGCATGGAAGAGCGTCTCGTAGTAGGCCTTGCCCAGCGAGCGGTGGTACTGGCAGAACTTGACGAAGTCCTGCTGATACCTGCGCTCCTTGATGAGCGCCTCGAGCTGGTGCATGTTGAACGCGTCGTCCAAGAAGGCGTAGCGCTCGTCGTCCCATTGGTCAATCACGCGCCGCCACGAGGCCCAGCCGTTGATGCTGAATGTTGTGGTGAAGAAGTAGTCGTAGGGCATGTCGGGCGTCTGCTCGTCGTAGTTCAGTCCCGTGACGATGCTGATGCGCTGGTCGTGCTCATAGCGGTCGAGCATCTCCTTGCAGAACGGGAAGAAGGAGAGCGAAGGGCAGTCGTCGTCCTCAAACTTCATGCACTTGTCGTAGAGCGAGAAGGCCCATTTGATGGAGAGGTAGTTCGAGGGGTCGCAGCCACGGTTCTGCTCCTGATAGTTGCGATGCACGGTGCACTCCCAGTCTATCTGGCTGTCGTCAACAATAGCGCGACATTGCATCATACGCTCCAGGTCGGCCTCGCCGCGTGCTCCGTCCTGGTAGAGCAGCAGTCGCGAGGGGCGTGCCTGCCTGATTTGCTTGAAGAGCTGTGCAAGCATGTCGGGCCGGTTGAAGAAAAGCACCAGCACCGCTACGTCGGTCTTTGCAGGATATTTCGTCGGTTCCATGCTGCAAAGATAGCACAATTCGCCCGAACCGCCAAATTCTCTGCTCACATATCTTTACTTTTTCTATGAAACTCGATGCAGTTTAGGAAAAAAAGTGTAACTTTGCAGCGACTATATTACGAAACTGTTATGGTAATAGGATACACAACAGGGGTCTATGACCTCTTTCACATTGGACACCTCAAC
>CACXYH010000081.1 GCA_902771785.1 uncultured Prevotellaceae bacterium | reverse complement strand
GGACGAGGAGGGCCTGGCTAACTATTTCAAAAAGAACAATAGCATTTATGAAGTGCGAGCAAAAGACATGATGGATGAGTTTGTGAAAGCAGGTGTTTTTAAGGCTGATGATGAACATGCCCCTGGCCTGCCTCTGCGTAAACTTTTACGTGAACTTGATAGCACAAACCAATTAAGTCTGATTCCCTATCTATATGTTGAACGTAAAATGAGAAACAGAAATTGGTTCTTTAGGCAGTGCAGTAATGAAGAAGAAACAGTTGTACTAGTTCATAAAGACACTCAAAGAGTCATAGGAAAAAAATCTCAGGGTATAGGTGCGAAACAAGGCTTAGCCCCTTGGGTGGGTGAAGAGCCTCGGGTACTTATTCTTGGTACATTCCCAGGCGAGAAGTCTCTAAAGAGTCAAGCATATTATCAAGATAGGGCCCATAACTCGTTTTACAAAATTATGGAATCTCTTTTCCATCGTACAAATGGAATTAGCGATCAAGATTTCCTCATAGAGCATCATATAGCATTATGGGATTGCATGGGTGTGGCAAATAGAGAAGGAAGCATAGAGGCAAATATTACAAAATACATCCCTAACGAAATAGAACATTTTCTTTTCTTACACCCCAGCATAACAACAATCATTTTGAATGGAACAGGAAAGACGACAGATGTGTTCTATGAACATTTTGATGTTAAAAAGTTGAGTCATCGTTACAAGATTAAGTCTTTACCATCAACATCCAACACCAACTCCATCCCGTTTGAGGATAAGTTGAAAGAATGGGTAGTAGTCAAAGATATCATATTGGGGAAATAATGTCCGAAAGCCATTTCAAGAAAGTCGAGATATTCATTATAGTGTCGTTTTTTGTCCTTTACATGCTTGGCTACCACTACCTGATGTCGTCAGGTAGTGGTAAGCCAGAGCAAAGAGCAAGGAGGAAAACCATGACTGTAGCCAAAACTGAACAGAAAGAAGTAGCCATACCAAATGAAACAAAGGCGCGAAAGGTGAAGTCGCTACAAGATTGGCCTTTGGATTTAGGCAAATATTTCTATACGATAGACATTGAGCCTGGCTATGAAATGGAGGATGAAGTCTTTGAGGTAGTTGGGAAGTCGGGCGATAATCTGGTAGTAAAGCGGCATCATGACTGGCCAGACATCAGTGGACACTTTGAATGGTATTGCAACGAGAGACTGACCTCTACTCAGCAGATGTATGATTATGTAGTAGCACATCGTAAAGCAATTCTACGGCAGATGCAGGAAGTCAGGAATCGCGGCATTGATCGTATCGCTGACGAAGCATCCTACTTTCAAGACCATTACGACGAGTATCTTGACGACCCTGAGGATGAGATTCGTTTCCCGCCAGAGATATTCGATGCGAATGAGGACTAACAAGGGCAAGTTGTTATGCTTATATGTCTCTGCCTACAAAGTGAAAGTGTTGCATGATTCTCGATAGGATTCTATTTCTTGTTCAGCCAGTAATAGAGGAAAGATAATAATATCTCAATTATACAAATCTGCGTAACGCAATTTTGTATAATCTTCACAGTCAATTATACAAATCTGCGTAACGCAATTTTGTATAATCTTCACAGTCGGCTCTTCTCGGCATTGATAAGTGGAATTCCGTTATTGTTGCATCAGCCACATAGCGAAGAATTTGTCGTAAACGCTATAGGTTCCCAAGTCATGCGTAATGATGTCTTTCTCAAGCAACCCCCTGACGGCTCCCTGAACAGTACTGGCAGTGAGATGGTGACGTTGCAGGAACGGGCGAGAGGTGATATTTGTGGCTTTTCCTTCTTTGCAAATGTCCATCAATACCTCTTTCTGTTTCGCTGGCAGTTGAAAGAGAAGGGCACTATAGGCAAAACTCTGTTGGGTGATAACCTGCCGGATAGCATAGTCTATGGATTCTGACAAGCATTTACCCCCAGGCTCTGTCATTGCGAACAGGGCGTTTAGTATCGTCTGAACATACCAGGTGACACCATCGTAGCGTTGATAGACCTCTTCTATGGTCTCCTTTCCTATGTCTTTATGATATTCCCTAAACAGGCTTTGTGCAAACTCCACGTATTTTTCTATGTCAATAGGAGCAAGTGACATCATGCTGGTACTTTGGTAAAACGGACGTGAGGGTGAGGCGAAGATCTCGGCCATCATGTGCCGTTGCGAACCTGCAAAGATAAATCGCGTGTTCTGACAGCGTTGTATGTGTGTACGGAGTATCGCCTCTGCGTTTTTCTCAGGATAGTCTGCCACAACCTGAAATTCGTCGATTGCCACGATACATGGCTTGTCTGCCTGTTCGAGATACATGAAAATCTCATCGAGTGTAGTCTGGGGTGCCTTGACATCGCCCACGCCAAGCCCCCATTCCGGCAGTCCGTTGATATCAAACGAAATGCTGCTGCGCAAGGAACTGAGTGTATTGACGAACCGTTCCCACACTTTGCGGCCTTGTGGCTTTAATGTCCCCAAGATGCTTTTGCCCAGATAGAACACCAGTTCCTGCAGATTCTTTGTGGCATAGATATCTACGATGAATGTATGGTAATGGTCTTTCATCTGCGGTTGCTCGAAGCAATGGCAGATAAGCCCGGTCTTCCCAAGGCGGCGCGGGGAGATAAGGGCGACGTTGTTGCCGTTAACGACAAGGTCGGTCAGGTACTTAGTCTCCTCTACACGGTCGCAGAAAAAGTGTGGCGACAGGTAGCCTTGGGTGACGAATGGATTCACAACTGTCATAGCGTGCTGATACTGAAAGGGTTCAAACTTTATGCAAAGATAATTATAATCTTATAATAAAGCAAGAACCCAGTCAGCATTTTAACATTATTTATGCTGTCACAGTCTGCTCTTCTCTGCATTGCCGGCTCCGGTGCCCTTGTACTTCGAGCGGGTGGTGTTGAAGTTGTACTGTAGCGATATGCCGATTTCCCTACTATACTGGTAGGCTTCTCGGGTCATGACTTCTACAGGATAGTAGCCCTCCCAGTTGTCACGGAGCGTTCGGAAGATGTCGTTGGCGAAGAGTAAGGCCGTCAGCTGGCCTTTCATGAACGTCTTCTGCAGGCGGGCGTTCACGTTGAACTCATGGTGTTGGCGGCTGAAACCATAGTTGTAACTCGTGGAGTAGTGCAGATAGACCATCGCTTTGGCAGTCTTTCCCAATGCCAGCCAGTTGCGTAGGTTGATGCTCCACTCAGGTCTGTTGAGACAGTGGTCAATGCCATATTGCCTTACATCGAAGAACTGCTGGAAGTAGCCGAGGGTGAGTGTCGGGGTGTAGATGCCCCATTTAGGTGAGACTACTATCGAGGCATTGCAGCAGTTGAAATCGTCGAAGTTTTCGTTGCGCCACATGATGATGTCTCTGCCCTGCTGGTAGAGGCTGCTGAAGTTCAGAATCTTGTCACGATAGTGCACATAGCCAGCCTCGAAACTCAACCATGAGTAGGTGAGGTTGAGACCAATCTCTTGGCGGATGGCCGGACGCAGCATCGGGTTACCACCCTCCACCTGATAGCGGTTGTCGTATTGTACAAAGTTGCTCAATGAGCGATAACTGGGGCGGCTGATGCGCTTGTTGTAACTCAGTTGCAAGCCCCACTTGTCCTTCTGCCAGCCAGCAGAGAGGTTAGGGAAGAAGTCGTTGTAGGTTCGGCTTGGCTCTGGCTGAATGTCGCTGCGAATGCTATATGACTCATACTCGGCACTGACGTGTTCAAAGCGCAGTCCTGCGTCAAGGCTCCAGTGGCCCAGTTGCACTTCGTACTCGGCAAAACCCGCCAGATTGTTTTCCTTGATATGGTTTTCGGAGGCAGGTACCCATCCCTCTATATTCTCACTCATGCCGTCGCTGTGGGTGCTGGTGGTCTCAGAGCCTACGCTCAGTTCGCCTTTCCACACGGGATAGGAGAGTACGAGTTTGGCTGCCAGCATCCGGTTGCGGTCTTCGGCGTTGCTGTGAATGTCGCGGTTTTCCAGTTCTGTGCTTCTTTCCGTCTCGATGTCTCTGCGGAAGGCCTTCTGCCAGTGCCAGGTGCCATTGAAGTCAATGCCCAGCTTGCCTATCTTGCCTACATAGTAGATGTTTCATCCATTGGCTCACTTTGCCTTCTGACAGCCCGTTACGGTAGATTGTTTGCGAACCATTCATGTCACCACCGCCATAGAGTTCGCCGGAACAGCCGTATGTCATTCCTATGGAGTTGTTTTCATCGAAGTCGTAGCTGAGTCCGGCCTTGCCGTTTACAGAGGTAAACCATATAGAATTGGGGGTAGTCTGGTCGATGTGGATGAGGGCGTTGTCGAACAGGAGTTCCGATGAAAGAACCGGGTCTTCTGAATAATGGTGGTTGTAGAAAGTTCCTGTGCCGAAGACTTCCAACCCGCCAGTACGGTATCTTAGGGTGAAGTCCTCATAGTTGGTCCACCAGTCGTCGTATTTTGTTTGGGTGAATGCCTCTACGCTCAGACCGTCGTCTTGCCGCTTGATGGTCTTGATACGGATGACGGCACTGACCTCGGCGTTGTATTTTGCACCAGGCGAGGTGATGATATCGACGCTCTTGATGTCTGAGGACTTGAGCTGCTTCAGTTCGCGGGCGTCGCGTACCTTCTTATTATTGATATAGATTTCTGGCTCGCCTTTGGCAAAGACGGTGAACTTGCCGTCGCTGCCCTCCACACGCGGCAGCATCGAGAGCAGCTCGTCGGCTGTGCCCACGTCTTTCAGGATGGAGTTCTGTATCTCAACGGTCATGCCGCCAGCAGTGGCCTTATACTGAGGAATCTCGCCCTTCACCACAACGTTCTTCAGCACGATGGCATCGCGACGGAGGCGGATGCTGCCCACCTCGCCGACGGTGCAGGGTTGGTAGTGGGTCTTGTAGCCCACGAACGATACGCGGATAAGCATCCGGCCAGGACGGCAGGGAATCACGAAGTCGCCGTTGGCATTGCTGACGCCGCCATTCAGAAACGTCGAGTCGCTGGCGCTGAGCAGCGCTACGTTGGCGAACTCTACAGGGTGTCCCTGTTCGTCGATGACACGTCCGATAACCTTCTGCACTTCCTTCTGAATGCACTCCACGGTAATCAGACTGTCGGTCTCGATGACCTTCATCGGATAGAAACCCACCACCTGGCGCACGGCCTCTACCACGCTGCGGTTGCGAAACGAGGTGGTCACGGTGAAGTCCTCCAGCTCGTTGTAGATGAAGCTGATACGGCAGTCCGACTGCGAGCGGTTCAGGTCGATGAGCACGTCGGCCAGCGACGTCTCGGTGTAGCTTTTACTCAGTTTCTGCGCTTGTGCTTCGACGATGCCGAGGCACAATATAATGAATAATAAGGTGTGTTTCATGGTGCTATTATTCGATGATTAGCGTGTCGTTAGCGAGTGTCAGGTGTACTTTTTCAAACTGGTTCAGTTCCTTTACCACGCCGGCTATCGGCATCTGCGGATTCCACGGGTAGTAGAGGCGCAGGGCGGCAGTCTCGTCATTTCTAATCTCTGTGGCTATATGATAGAATGAAGCCAGTTCGGCAGTGATATCCTTCAGTGGAACGTTCTCGAAGGTCTTCGGCTCACGAGGTGTCGGACTCTCGTCAGAGGTCTGCCTTACAGCAGGGACTGATGCTTTGTGAGCAACGGTTGTCGTATCTTGTACTTCTGCCTGCTGTGAGCTGTTGCTGCTAACGATGTGAATGGCGGCGTAGGCAATGCCCGAGAGCATCAGCAGGCCGATAAAGGATGCGGCAATCTGCATCCAGCCCCAGGAGCGGCGCTTGGGTGCGAAGTGATTGGCCTCAAATTTCTGCCATTCCTCGTCGACGATGTGCGAGGTGTCTATGGTCTCGTCCTCTTGTGCATACATTTGCCTGAGGAGATCCTCCAGTTTGTCGTTAGATGTCATAACCTTTTGCTTTAAAGTGTTCCTTCATTTGTTTGAGCGACTGCGACAGATGATTGTGTACGGTGACCTCGCTGACCTTGAGCGCCTCGGCTATCTCGCGGTACTTCAGTCCCTGCTGGTAGCGCAGACGGAGAATCTGCTGCGAGAGCGAGGGTAGCTCGGTGTCGATGTAGTGGTGGAGGGCGTCGAGTTGTTCCTGCTCATGGTTCTCCTGTGGGAGCTCCTGCTGCTTCAGTTCCACCTGCACGGCTTGCTCCCGCTGCCGATGCACCAGCAGGTTGACGCAACGGTGATGGACGCTCGTCAGCAGATAGCCCTGCAGCGTGTCTTCCTGCAAGTCAGCGTCGCTGTCAAGCAACTGGGCGAACACGTCGCTCACCACGTCCTTGCTCTCGTCGTCGCTGCCGAGCATCCGTCTGGCCAGCCGGAACATCCCGTCGTAGTGACGCCTGAACATCTGTTCGAACTCTTGCTTGTCAATCATCTTTTTCGCCTTGTCTTTTTACACTATATACAATCGGGCATGAGGTTTTCCTAAGCAAAAGTACGAAAAAAACGTGATACATGCCCCTCTTCAGCAGAAAAAAGATTTGTTTGAGGCGGCAATGCTGCCGGTGCAGGCTTCGCAGTGCCTTCCAAAAAGAAAGGGAGATGCAAAAAATAATTGCGATTTCTTTTGGAAGCTATCGTTTTTTTTCTTACTTTTGCAGAGTAAAACTAACATTTTGACAACTTTTAAATACTAAGAACTATGGAAGTCGAGAAAATTATGCAAGAACTGGAGCGTAAGCATCCGGGTGAGTTAGAGTATCTGCAGGCCGTTCGCGAGGTGTTGGAGTCTATCAAGGACGTCTACAACCAGCATCCTGAGTTTGAGAAAGCCAAGATTGTGGAGCGTATAGTGGAGCCAGAGCGCATCATCACGTTCCGCGTGCCTTGGGTCGACGACAAGGGCGAGGTGCAGGTAAACCTGGGCTATCGCGTTCAATTCAATAGCGCCATCGGCCCGTACAAGGGCGGACTGCGCTTCCATTCATCAGTAAACCTTTCTATCCTGAAGTTCCTCGGTTTCGAGCAGACCTTCAAGAATGCCCTCACCACGCTGCCCATGGGCGGTGGCAAGGGCGGTTCCGACTTCAGCATTCGCGGCAAGAGCGATGCCGAGGTGATGCGCTTCTGCCAGGCTTTCATGACCGAGCTTTATCGCCACATCGGCCCCGATGAGGACGTTCCGGCTGGCGACATCGGCGTGGGTGCCCGCGAAATCGGCTACCTCTTCGGCATGTACAAGAAGCTGACGCACCAGTTCCAGGGCGTGCTCACCGGCAAGGGCATGGAGTGGGGCGGAAGCATCCTGCGTCCGGAGGCTACCGGCTTCGGTGCTCTCTACTTCGTCAACCAGATGCTCACTGAGCACGGACTCGACATCAAGGGCAAGACCGTAGCCCTGTCAGGCTTTGGCAATGTGGCCTGGGGAGCTGCCAAGAAAGCTACCGAGCTGGGCGCAAAGGTCATCACCATCAGCGGTCCCGACGGCTACATCTACGACCCCGCAGGCCTGGATGCCGAGAAGATAGAGTACATGCTGGAGCTGCGCGCCAGTGGCAACGACGTGTGCCAGCCCTACGAGGAGGAGTTCGAGGGCTCGAAGTTCTTCGCAGGCAGAAAGCCGTGGGAGCAGAAGGCCGACATCTATCTGCCTTGTGCAACGCAGAACGAGCTGAACGGCGAGGATGCCGACCATATTCTGGCCAACAAACCGCTGTGCGTAGCTGAGGTTTCGAACATGGGATGCACGGCCGAAGCTGTCAATAAGTTCATTGCTGCCGGACAGCTCTTCGCTCCTGGCAAGGCCGTCAATGCCGGCGGTGTGGCTACCAGCGGACTGGAGATGACGCAGAACTCAGAGCGCATCGCATGGACGGGCGCCGAGGTCGACGAGAAACTGCACCGCATCATGTCGAACATTCATGCACAGTGCGTGAAGTATGGCCGTGAAGGTGACTACATCAACTACGTGAAGGGTGCCAACGTGGCCGGCTTCATGAAGGTGGCCAACGCCATGATGGCTCAGGGCATCGTGTAAGATGCCGCCCATCGGGCGCAATAAAAAACGAGAAGGGAGCCGCGAAGCTCCCTTCTCGTTTTGTTTTTCCGGTCGTCTGTCATTTCTTTCGCGTAGGAACGACGATGTCCTGCGAGAGCGAAGTCAGCTCCTTGTTGTTTTCCGACACCCCGATGCGGATGGTGATTTCACCGTCCTTCAGGCGGTTGTCGGCCAGGATGGTGGCCGAATAGCGTACGCCCTGATAGGGGTTGATGCTCTCAATGCGCAGGTTGGGCGATATGTTGATGTGCTTGTTGCCCGTCACGTCGACCACCAGCGGGCAGACGTTGCGTAGCGGCTTGCTCGAGTTGTTCATGATTTCGAACACCACCGTGCATTTCTCGCCGCGCTTCAGGATGCCGTCGTTGTCGGTGTCTACGATGTGGGCATTGCGTATCGTGATGGGCAGCACGGCGTTGTCGGTATCGAAGTTGATGCGGTCGTCGTGGCTATTGGTAGGGTCGAAACCGCTGTCGTCGTAGGCATAGTCACGTTGCTGGGTGCCGGCAGCGCCGAGCCGTCTCTGCCTGTAGTCTTCTATCTTCTTCTGCTCGGCCTTTTCTGCAGCACTTCCGATGGCAGCTCCCACCATGGCTCCGCCTACAGTGCCAATCAGCGAACCAACGTGCTCGCCACGCCATCCGCCGCTGATGCCGCCGATGGCAGAGCCAAGAACATTTCCGAACGAGGCACCGGTGTAGGCCCCTGTCGCTGTGTAGGAACCACAACTGCTAAGCATCAGCAGAGCGCCTACGATGATGATCAATCCTTTTCTCATTGCTGTCGTCTTTTAATGATTTCCGTTGCAAAATTACCAAAAACTTTGTAATTGCCAAAAGGAAATTCCCTAATTGCGCGGAGGAAACCCCTAAAAAGGTGCTGTTTTTGCCAAATACAGTTGTCATTCTTGCGTCGTTCGCGACTGTTATGCAGGCAGAAAGAATTAAAAACCGTGAAAACACTCAATTATTTGAGATTTGGAACTTGGGAATTGAGAATTATTTCGTAATTTTGCGGTCGGAAAAATTGTTCATTTTTAAATACATTATTAATTATTATGGTAAACTACAAGGATTTAGGTCTCGTCAATACTCGCGAGATGTTCAAGAGAGCAGTAGCCGGTGGCTATGCTATCCCCGCTTTCAACTTTAACACAATGGAGCAGATGCAGGCTATCGTGCAGGCTGCCGTTGAGACAAAGTCGCCTGTCATCATGCAGGTGTCTAAGGGCGCTCGCAACTATGCCAACGCTACCATCCTGCGCTATATGGCTGAGGGTGCTGTGGCTTACGCTAAGGAGCTCGGTTGCGAGCATCCTGAGATTGTGCTGCACCTCGACCATGGTGACAGCTTCGAACTCTGCAAGGACTGCATCGACATGGGCTTCTCGTCAGTGATGTACGATGGCTCGGCTCTGCCCTACGAGGAGAACATCAAGATTTCGCGTCAGGTTGTGGAGTATGCTCACAAGTACGATGTCACCGTTGAGTGCGAACTCGGTGTGCTCGCCGGCGTTGAGGACGAGGTAGCCTCTGAGGTTAGCCACTACACCAAGCCCGAGGAGGTCATCGACTTCGCTACCCGCACTGGCTGCGACTCGCTGGCTATCTCTATCGGTACCAGCCACGGTGCTTACAAGTTCAAGCCCGAGCAGTGCACTCGCGACCCGAAGACCGGCAAGCTCGTTCCTCCCCCATTGGCATTCGACGTGCTGCATGAGATTGAGAAGAAGCTGCCCGGATTCCCCATCGTGCTCCACGGCTCTTCGTCGGTTCCCCAGGAAGAGGTCGACACCATCAACAAGTTCGGCGGCAACCTGCCCGACGCTATCGGTATTCCCGAGGACCAGCTGCGTGAGGCTTCTAAGAGCGCTGTCTGCAAGATCAACATCGACTCTGACTCACGTCTGGCCATGACGGCTGCCATCCGCCAGCATCTGGCTGAGCATCCTGAGCACTTCGATCCTCGCCAGTATCTGAAGCCCGCCCGCGAGAACATGAAGAAGATGTACATCCACAAGATTGTGAATGTGCTCGGTTCCGACGGCAAGCTGGCTCAGTGCTAATCTGAGCACCGGCAAACGGATAAAAAGAAAAAGGCTGCGCAACGTTCAATCGTTGCGCAGCCCTTTTTTTGTTCCTTCTGTGGAGTCGTCACTTCACCACCATCTTCTTGTTGCCCAGAATGTAGATGCCCTTCGAAGGCGTAGTTACGCGCTGGCCCTTCAGATTGTAGTAGTGCTTGTCTGCCGAAGAACGGCCGGCGGTCTCAATCTCTTCGATGCCCGTTGCATCGTCGAGCACAACCTTGACACTGGTTTGAGCTTCCAGGCGTGTGTCGGCAAACTCGTAGCTGATGACCGTCTCGCCAGGCAGAACGCCCTTGATGTCGAGGCGTGCCTCGCCCTTGTCGTTCAGCGTCAGTGCTGTGACCTCGGTCGTTACGATATCATTGCTGGCAACCGTCACCAGTACGGTCTTGCCGGCAGCAACGGCAGCCGGCTGCACGCTGATGGTGAGCTGCTTCTCCTCGCCGGTCTTCAGCTCGGTCGCGGCATCGGCAATGAGCTCCTTGGCGCGGGCCTCAATACTGAGGTCTTGCTGATAGGCCTGCTCAAGGAACTTGCCATTGTAGGCTTCGACCTGCTGGCTGACGATGAGCGACAGCTGCGACTTGCCAACCAGTGCCGTCGGGTCGGCGGGCACGAAGCGCAACCGCGTGGCGTAGGTCGTAGCATCGTCGGCAGAGACAGCCTCTTCATTGAGCAGCTCAATGCTTCCGGCCACCTTCTGTCCGTCGAGCGTCACAACAATGTTCTCTGCGTTCAGCGACGAGGGTTTCATGTAGAGTGAGAACTCCACCTCTACCATGTCGTCGTAGGCATTGGCTTTGACAACGCGCGGATTCACCTGTTGCGTCATGCCTACGTTGACCTCCAGTTGTGGCGGAGGCACGGGCAGCCACTCAGAGTAAGTGGTTTCGAAGCCCGGCTTCTCGAACTTCACCTGCCACAGGCCTTGAGGCACATCCCAGCGGTAGATACCGTTGGCATCGGTGAAGAGCGGATTCTCCTGAGCATAGTTCTCGGCATCCCAGAGCACTACGCGCTCCTGCGGATCGCCATACATGTCTTCGTAGGTCTCCTTGTAGTAGACCGATGCGGTGACACCTTCCAGACGGTTGGAGCCTACAGCTTCGTAGACGTATCCCGACGGGTCGTGGATGGCTCTTGCCCAGGCTGTGCACGGCGTGATGCCCACGTAGCTGGCATCGAGCACCATGAGCTCGCCCGTAGAGGGAACCCAGTCGACAGAAAGGTTTGCGGGCAGGTTGCCCCATTCGAAGGTGCGGGTAGCCACATATTTGTGCAGCGTCTCGCTATAGGCAGCCTCCAGAGGAACCACGCTTCCGTCTTCCATCCACACATTGATAATCACCTGCTTGAACTTCGACGGGTCGTCGACGGTGAATTCTGTTGTGAAGGTGAACTCTGCAGGAATGTAGAACATGTAGCTCGTAGTGCTGACGTGGCAGTTCAGCAGGTCGTAGCTGACAGAAACGGTCTGTCGCAGCCACTTGTTGTAGAACTGGAACGAGGCGGTAGAAGGCAGCACGGCATCCGGATCGTACAGCACTTCCTTCATGTCGCTCTGCAGCACCCGGGTGTTCTCGTCCTCGGCAGTCTCAGTAGCGTTGTAGGTGATGTTGCCATTGGCATCGGTCGTGTAGGTGACGCTGAGTCGGCCTCCGCTTCCGGTGGTGTTGTAGTTGCTGTTCGTGCTTCCCGAAGTGCCGGCAACGGTCACGATGGCTTCAAACCAGATGTAGTTCGTGCCTTCCTTCATCTCGGCGCCGTAAATCTTAATCCACTCTGTGTAGGTAGGCTTTTGCGTGAGGCTGCCCTCGTAGATCTTGCACCATTCCTCATACTGCTCCTGGCTGTTCACACGCACGCTCCAGGAGCCGTCGGCCAGCGCTGTTGTGCGTGCAATGGGCACGTCGCCGTTGTAGACGATGATGCGGCTGTTGGCCGGTGCCATGCCTCTTACGGTGATGTCGGCAGTGGCCGTCACCTTGGGTACGCTGAAGTCGAACGACTTCGCCTTGAACGAAGCACTGCCAATGGGGGTCGTGTACTCCTTATCCTGGCCGTCCTCTGTGATTGTCAGCTTCAGGTAGGCCGTCGGGGTGTAGGTACCTGTCTTTGTCGGCGTACAGCAGAAGCGGATGCGCTTGCTCAGGTCGTCGGGTGTCAGGAAGATGCCCACCTTATTTTTATTATAGGTATAGGCAGCAGTCTGTCCGCCCACGATGATCGAGTTGGCCACCATTTCGTTGTGCTCAGTCAGGTCAACGATAAGCTCAGCACCCTTTATCTTGTCGCTCCATTCCGGCATGATGTAGATTTGGGTGTTCAGCGTGAGGTAGTTGCCCAAGGTCACTTCGGCCTTGTTCACGGTGAACGACGACGACGGGCTGAGGAACACCTTTGGCACTTCTACCACTACGGGCTTTGTGTACTCAGGCTTCACGTGGGTGTTGATGCCCGTCTGAATGGCCAGTTGCGTGAGCGTGTAGTCGCTGTTCTCCTTCAGTCCCAGTTCGCTCAGTGCTTGCAGGCTTCCCGCGGTGCTCAGTCGGTCCTGCTTGGGCATGGTCACCAGCTGATAGTTGCCACTGGGCAGGTTGGCGATGTAGACCTTCTTGCTGTCGTCGTATTTGGTGCTCTTCACCAGCGTGCCTTCAGCATCGAAGAGCAGCGCGATGAACTCGTCAGTCTCTGTGGTCTGCAGCTCGCTCCACAGACATCCGCGCTGTACGAGCACGAGGTCAACCGTGGCGTTGCCACCACTGATGATGCCTTCGCTTGTAGCCGGGTCGATGGGGAACTCCTGGCTGCGCAGGCTGGCTGTCACTTCAACCACGTCGCCGTCGGCAACGCTCTCCAGCAGCTGGATCTTGCTACCCGTCCGTCCGAACTGGGTGATCTCCTTGTCTTGCGTCTTGTTGCGCAGGCTGTAGTAGAAGTAGTCGAACATGGGCTCGGTGGCATCGAAAGTCGTAGCCTCCTGTCCCGCATCATGGGCATAAACACCCTTACCCGTCAGCTGTATCTCGCCATTGGCCACCTTGCTCAGGATGATGTTGAAGTTGCCGTCGCCCATCTGGCTGCTGCTGATGTTCACCACTGCGTTGATGAAGCCATCGGCCATGATGGTCAGGCTCATGTCGGCTCCCTCGTAATAGCTCATCTCGGCCTTTCCGTCAGCCGATGTGGTGGCTGTTATCGAGTAGTCGTTCATGCCCTTCACCACCTGTTGCGTGAGCACCAGTCTGGCGCCTTCTATCGAAGCGTTGTTCTCGTCGGCCACGGTGAGGTTCAGCTTCCCCTGCACGCGGTGCTGCAGGTTGAATGTGACTATGTTGCTGTCGTCGCCCTCGCCGACGATGTGGCTTTGCTCATTCAGCGGCTGGTAGGCCATGAGCATGTCGTTGGGCAGGCTGATACGAGCCACGACACTGGCACCCTTCAACTGCTTCGGCAGTGTGGGACCGGCGCCCAGGTAGTTGCCATTGACATTCAGCCAAGTCACGTCGGTGCTCTCCGTGACGTCTTCGCCTTCAGGAGTCTGCACACGAGCTGTGACGTTTTGGAAGGTGAGCAGGTTGCTCAGGCTGACGCTTACGTCGCTTTCTGCCACTTCAAAGTGAGTGTAGTCGCTCATCAGCTGGCCATCCTTCACCAGGGCTGCATCCCAGACGGTGTTCTTGATGATGTTGTTGAACACGTAGCTGTCGCGATTGGCGCTCACAACATAGTTCACCACCTGTCCGTTCTTGGCGTTCACGAGCTGCACGTAGCAGTCTTCATAGTCGGCAGGATTGGCGTCCTGCGGGAATGCTACGGTGACCTTTACCACGTCGGCAGTGATGGGCATGATGTTGAACTGGCCCCATATGGGGTCATCGCAGGGCAGACGCTCAATAGTTATTACAAATTGTATTTTGTAAAATATTATAGATGTATTTATAGATATTTCTAATTATGTATATATCTGATATACATT